>JBIIBR010000015.1:0-11468 GCA_044239285.1 Rickettsiales bacterium
TTGAAACAGACATAATTACAGACCTCTCTCCTTCATTTTTATTGATCAGATCCACATAATGATAATAATCAATATGTCCGCCAATATTATCATAATTTATCAAATCATCTTTGACCAACAATCTATCGTCATACATTTTAAAATAGTGAAATTTTTGACCCGAAATACCAGTTATTCTTCCAATCTGACTTTCATTGTCAGCTGCTAAAAAATTATTACCTAAACACGAATTATTGTCAGTTCTTTTTTCTTGCACCCTATCAGCACTAATTACTTTGATTTGCTTTATATGGCTTTGACATAACTCACAAATTTTATTTTTATTAACAAAATGAGAACAATATAAGCTGAATTTTGCTGGAATTTCACAAAGACCTCCAGGAGATTTTATTCGATCGGAATATTCTGAAAGAGCTAACAAAGATTTTGGACTATTATCAATTAAATCTTGCTTTCTAAAAGAAATTTCTAAAATTACATTTGAATCATCATAAAAATTTACTTTGATCAAAACATTTTTTTGATTGTTGTCGTTGTTAAGTCTTAAGCTTTTTAGAGATACAAATGATTGTTCTTTGAAAATTTTTTTAATATTTTCGATTCCATTTGAGGCTTCTATTAAACATTTAACCGCATCAAAAACTGCACTCTTACCAACGCCATTTTTTCCAATAAAACAATTTAGTCTATCATTACAATTGATAGTTAATCCTTTAGATGAAATATTTTTAAAATTTTTTATTTCAATTTTTTTAATTTTCATAAACTCTGGTGTTTGTGGTTTTTATCTTTTGTTCGCTCATAAAAATTTACACTTCACCTTTAAAAGCCTCCGCCAAAATTGTTTTGGTTAAAAGATTGTTTACTTTGACATAGTTTTTTGCAAAAGCCAAATATTTTCACTCCCTATTTTTAATCAATTTGGTAATTTTATCGAAATCTGATTCGTAATTTTCTAATTGTTTTTGTTTAAAAATTTTATATTCATTCTCCGCTTTTTGCTCAGCCAAATCTTTGGAAATTTTGCCCTTATGTTCTAAAATTTCCTTTTCGTTCAAGCGTAAAAAATCATCTAATTTTAAAATCCAATCTCGCATCGTCATCGCCCTTTTATTCTGAGCCTGTAATGTCGCAAATGCCAAATATTGTTCGACAATTAAATTAAGTTCAAAAATTTCCTTTTTCGTTAAATAATTTTTTGCTATAAAAATATCGGATTTTTTCAAATTTTTTTCTGAAATACAAGTGATTCCCATATTAGGTTTTTTGGAATCCGCTCTACTGGCAATGATTTCTGCCGCGGTTTTGCCATGAATGCCAAAATGCATTTTATTTTGCACAATTGCAAAAAATTCTTTGGTCAAATTAGAATTTTTATCGTAATCAATACTTGTGGTATAAATATCGGTAATTTTTTGATAAAATCTGCGCTCGGAAGTTCGGATATCGCGGATTCTTTCTTCCAATCTTTCAAAATAATCTTCGCCAAAAGGATTATTTGGATTCTTTAACCTCTCATCATCAAGCACAAAACCCTTAATAATAAATTCCTTTAATTGTTTGGTTGCCCAAATACGAAATTGCGTTCCCCGTAATGAATTAACGCGATAGCCAACAGAAATAATTGCATCTAAATTATAATGTTTAACCCGATAATTTTTGCCATCATTAGCACTTACCGAGAAATCCTCGGTAACTGAATTTTGCTCTAATTCGCCACTTTTAAAAATATTTTTTAAGTGCAAGCTAATATTATCAGAACTGCAATCAAACAAATGTGACATAGCTTTTTGTGAGAGCCAAATAGTTTCATTTTTTAATAACACACTTACCTTAACATCGCCATCTGGAGATTTATAAAGTAGGAAATCATTTTGTGTTGAATGTAGGTTTTTTTCAGTCATTTTGGTTGTTTTATTATTGAATTTTTATCAAAATATTTCGAGTTATAAAGACCATTTTCAGATTCTCGATAGATAGAGAACCCTTGATTTATATGACTCAAATCCCTTTTATTATTTTAAATTAAATAAGAGTATAATCGCTAAGAAATATATAAATTAAATATTTTTTTACGAGGATTATCTAATTTTATTTTAGTGATAATTTATTTAGTTAATTAGGGTATTTTAAGCATGAGAATTAAAACCTCATCCAAACTTTAATCAAAACAACTCAAGCAAACTTTTTCGATAATCGAATTGGTTAAAATTCTTTTTTCTTGCGGGATGAATAAATTGGTGGAATTCAAATCCATCTTCAAAAATCCATTTTCAATTAAAAAATTTAATTTTTTGAAATCAAAAATTTGTGAAAAATTTTTATTTAAATGTTTTTTGAAAACCGCCTCCGAGATACCATTTTCTAGTCGTAAACCCATCATAATAATTTCTTCAATCAAATTTAATTCTGCGACATCTTCGATTTTTTGAATACCATTTTGTTGTTTTTTATTTTGCTCGATCCAAGCATTTGGTTCAGCAATCATTTGCACCGCTTGACGCAATTTTTGATTTTTAAAATATGCTCGCGAGTGAGCTCCCGCACCGATTCCGATATAATCATCACTTTGCCAGTAAGCTAGATTATGAAGAGATTCAAAATTTTTTAAAGCATAATTTGAAATTTCATAATGCCCAAAACCCGCTTTAATCATGGTTTGGTTGGTCATTTCATAAAATTGTGCCGATAAATTTTCATCGGGCATTATAAATTCCTTGCGTTGAAATTGGCTATAAAATTTAGTGCCTTTTTCAATCGTTAATTGATATAGTGAAAGGTGAGGGGGGTTGAAGCTCAAAGCTTTCGCCAATTCTTCTTGCCAAGATTTTAGAGTTTGCTTCGGGCGTGCGTAAATTAAATCGAAAGAAAAATTTTCAAAATATTTTTGCGCTAATTGAATGGCATTTTCGGCTTCATTTACCGAATGTTCGCGTCCTAAAAATTTTAAATCTTCAGAGTTCAAGGATTGAATCCCTAAGGATAAGCGGTTAACGCCAATTTTTTTTAAATCAGCAAATTTTTGCGCTTCAACTGAAGTTGGATTGGCTTCGAGAGTTATTTCACAATTTTCTAAAATCGTAAATTTTTCGGCAATTTTTGCTAAAATTTTTTCGACCAAAGAGATTGGCATTAAAGACGGCGTTCCACCTCCGAAAAAAATAGTTTTAACGGTTTTTTCAACAATATTTTCGCTAAAAAAATCTATTTCATAACAATAACTTTCAAGCATCGCTTGATAATTAATGTCGCTTCGAACATGTGAGTTGAAGTCGCAATAGGGGCATTTCGACAGGCAAAATGGGTAATGAATATAAATTGAAAGCATGAAAATAAATTTTAAAATAAATTGGCTTGAAGAAAATATGGATTAATTGTAAATTTGAAAGAAAATTATTTTTTATGGAAACAAATTCACCTTACTATTTACAAATTGCCATTGTGGTTTTTCGCGAGGTTTTGGAAATCGCTTTAATCCTTGGTATTCTAATTTCGGCGACCAAAGAAGTTGAAAATCGCACTAAATGGATTGTGGCTGGGCTCGGCTTGGGCGTAAGTGCCTCGGTGTTGTTGGCATTTTTTACCGACCGCATTTCGTCAACGCTCGACGGCATGGGACAAGAATTTTTCAACGGTCTAATTTTACTTTCGGCGTCTTTCATGATTGGCTGGACGGTGTTGTGGATGCAAAAGCACGCCAAATCTTTGTCGGGCGAGTTGAAGCGTTTGGGCAATTCGGTGAAGGAAGGCAAAAAACCGCTTTACGCTTTGATGATTGTGGTGTTGTTGTCGGTGATTCGCGAAGGCGCGGAAATCGTACTTTTCTCTTATAGTTATTATGTTTCGGGAGTTGAGTTTCATCAAATTATTGTTGGCTTGGTGGCCGGTTTATTTTGCGGAAGCTTACTCGGTTTAGCACTTTATTTTGGCTTGCTCAAAGCCTTCGGCAAATATTTTTTCATGATAAGTAGTTGGCTTTTAATTTTTTTCGCATCGGCAACGGCAACTACGGGCATCAGGTTTTGGTCGGATGCACAAATTGTCGATCCGCTCATCGATCCAATTTTTGACGCTTCGCAAATTTTATCACAAAATAGTATTTTTGGTAAATTTTTGCATTTGGTTTTTGGTTATATCGACAAGCCGTCCTTAACGCAATTAATCACTTATTTTGTAGTGCTCATCGGTCTTGCCGTCGGCTTAAAAATTGCTAAAAAAATCTAGTTTAAAATGAATATTCTTCACGAAATATATCAACATAAAATTATCGAAGTTCGTAATCGTAAAAAAAATCTTTCGGTGCAAGAAATATGCGCTAAAACCAAGTGCAACAAACCTCCAAAAGATTTTTATCAAGCTTTAAAAAAGCGTAATGATAAAAATGAGTTGGGTTTAATTTGCGAAATAAAACGTGGCTCGCCTTCTGCGGGAATCATTGTTGATAATTTAGATGTTAAAAAAGTTGCGCAAAATTATGAAAAAATCGGTGCCACTTGTATTTCAGTTTTAACCGATGAAAAATATTTTTTTAGCCATGATAAATTTTTAATTGAAGCTAGAGAATCTTGCTCTTTACCGCTTTTAAGAAAAGATTTTATGGTTGATTCTTACCAAATTTATGAAGCCAAAATGCTGGGCGCGGATTGCATTTTATTAATCGTCGCCATGCTCGATGATGAAAAATTGCGAGAACTAGAGCAAGTAGCGTTCGACAGCGGTTTGTCGGTGTTGATTGAAGTTCATAATCACGAAGAATTGGAGCGCGCGCTCAAACTTAAATCCAAACTTATCGGCATTAATAATCGCGATTTAAAAACTTTAAAAATCGACTTAAATACTACGCTAGAATTGAAAAAATTCGTGCCCAAAGATTATGTTTTGGTGTGTGAAAGCGGGGTTAAATCGCAAGAAGATATTGATAATTTTCGAGCATCGGGAGTCAATTGTTTTCTCATCGGCGAATATTTTATGCGAAATAACGCATCCACTCTTAAATGATGCTAAATACCGCATCCACTCTTAAATGATGCGACCGAATTTTGCGGAACTCGTCTTTGCGCGCCTACATTAGGGTAGGCTTACGCAGACTCGTCCTTAAATTCAATCGCCTGATTTAAGATTGGAAGCGTTATTTCCGAGAGACTAATTAATTTTTTTAACGCAAAACGCTTCATCTTTTTTTTCAAAAAAGATTCGCGACTGCTACGCATTAAATTTGCTAAAGCAAATTTAGGAAGAAGTTGAATCGCTTCGTCGCGAGTAAATCGCGACATTCGCGATAAATTTTTGAGTTTTTTTAAAATTTCTTTGTGGATAAACGCTTCATCTTTTTTTTCAAAAAAGATTCGCGACTGGGATTGCTTCGCTTCGCTCATGATCCCGTTTCTCGCTAAAAATAGCCGTTTAGGCTATTTTTTAAACGCGAGAAACCTAAAAATAGCCGTTTAGGCTATTTTTTTAACGCAAATAACCTTGCAATTTTTTTTTGCATAAATCATATTAGAAAAATATAATATGATTTAAAAAAAATGACAAATAAAAAAACATCAAAACAAAAGCAAAAATTAGCCAAAGAAATGTCGGTTATTCTCAAGAGAATAGCCAATCCAACGCGCTTGATGATTCTTTGTCAAATCGTTGAAAAAGAAAAAAATGTTTCAGAATTATTAGAGAAAGTTGAGGTTTCGCAATCAGCTTTATCGCAACATTTGGCACTAATGAAAAAATATAAAATCATCAAAGACGAAAAATGCGGGAAGTTTGTTTTCTATTCAATTAAAGATCAAAAAATTAAAAAAATTTTAGGATCTTTGAGTGAAATTTGTGGTAAAAAATTAATTAAAAAATAGGAGTTTTTATGAGTATTGATAGAATTGTTATGGGCTTTGCAGGCTCTATGGTATTGATTGGAACGCTACTTGGTATGTTGGTAAATTCCAATTTTTTATTTTTAAGTTTGTTTATTGGATTTATGTTGTTGCAATCTTCAATTACTAAATTTTGCCCGATGGCATGGATTGTAAAAAAACTCGGTGGTCAAAGCAAAAATTTTTTCTAAATGACAAATTTTTTTAGTGCAATAATTCTTTTTTCTTGTTTGCTTAGTAATGTTGCGAGTGCTAAAACCGTGGCTTTGCAGGATGTTCTTCGTGAAATTTTAAATAATTCTAATGTTAAAAAATCTGCCGAATATTCGTTAAAAGCTTCGGAAGGCGAAGCTTTGGAGGCTGATAAACATTGGCTTCCAACGCTTTATCTTGATTCGTCATTTTATAAAACTAACGATCCGACCAAAACTTTTATCGGCAATTTATATCAAAGATCGATTCGCCAAAGTGATTTCGAGCAAAGCGTTATCAATAAAACTGCTAATGGCGCGTATTCAAAATCGGCGGTCGGCGTCAATTTGCCTCTTTATGAAGGTGGCGTTGGCATTGCCAATCGTGAGATCGCTAAAAATATGGTGGTGGCAAAAAAATTTGATTTAAAGCAAAGTGAAATTAATCAATATGCTTATGCGAGCGCTAATTACATAGCTTTGGTGAGTTTGCAAGAACAGAAAATTAGATTGAAAAAAATCGCTAAAAATATTGATGAAATTTTGAAAAAATATTCCTTGGGCAATAAAAAAAATCAAGTTGGCTATTCGGGATTGTTGATTTTGCAAGTCGCGGAAAATAAAACTAAAAGTTTTATTATTGATAATGAAGAAAAAACTAAAGCACTTTATGTGACTTTGAGAGAGTTGGGTTTTGCCAGTGAAATCGATTGGAGCGTTAACAATTTGCCCGTCAATGATTATCTCGATAAATATTTAAAATTTGAGTTGGAGCCGGATTCTTCTTTCAAAATTTCGGCGTTGAAAGCCAAGGTTGACGCCGATAAAAATAAAGAAAAAATTGAGAATGGCAAAAACTTACCGAAGCTAAATTTGTTTGCCGAAAATTATGTTTTTAACGGCGATAGATCTACGCAAAATGGTTATACCGCTGGGCTTAATTTGCGTTGGAATTTTTTCGATCCGCTTAGTTATAATGCTGGTTCGATCGCTTCGAATAATAGCAATTCTTCGCGTTATGAATTTTTGGCACAACAACAAAATGAGCGTGCCGAAATCGAATTTTTAAATTCACAAATTAACGCTTTAACTCAAGCGGTAAGGCTTGCGAGTAAGAATGACGAGTTGATTTTTAAAAATGTCGCGGTGTCGCAAGAGCTCTTCAAAAATGGTGCGATTGTTGCTTCGAATTTATCCGACGCCATTATGAAATATCTCGATAATTTTGTGTATTTCGCCAATGCCCAAATGCAATTGATCGATTTATATTCCAAAAAAGTTTCTAAACAAAAAATTGATATAAATCATGCCCTCAATCAATAAAAAATATGGAATGGTTGGATCGCTCTCAAACTACTTCCTCGTTAACTCCAAGCTTACTTTAATAATTATAATTGTTAGTATTTTGCTCGGTTTTTTTTCGGTATTTTTTATCGCTAAAGAAGAAGAACCGCAAATTGTGGTGCCGATGATTGATATTTCAACTGAGGCTACGGGGCTTACAGCCAAAGAGGTTGAGCGCGAGGTGACCGAAGTTATCGAAAGAGCGTTGTGGGGAATTTCGGGCGTCGAATATATTTATTCGCAAAGTGCCAAGCATCGAAGCTTTATCACTGTTCGCTTCAAGGTTAATCATTCGCTCGATAATAGCTTACTTTCAATTCATCATAAATTGATGGATTTAAAAGGAAGCTTGTCCGCCAACGCTTCGCAATCGAAAATTGAATCCTATTCGATTGATGATGTGCCGTTTTTAATTTTAACTTTTTCTTCGACGCAAAAATCAAATTACGAATTGCGTCAAGCGATTGCACCCTTGGCTAGAGAGCTTTCGAGCACCAAGGATTTGAATAAAATTGAACTGCTGGGCGGGCAAAAAAGAGTCATTCGCATTATCGCTAATAAGCAAAAATTATTGAATAGCGGAGCCACGGTTTTGGCGGTGGAGCAAGCATTAAAAAACAATCAAATAATTGTGCCGGCGGGAAAAAATTTGGGAAGCGAAACTTTGTTCGATATCGATGTCGGCGGAAGATTTAAAAATATTGAAGATGTCGAGAATGTTGCTCTGGGCTATTTCGCGGGCAGGGTTTTGCGAGTTAAAGATGTTGCCAAAGTTGTTGATGGACCCGAAGATTTAGTGCGAATTTCATCGATTTATAGTAAATCTGGCGAAAAAAATGTTAGCGAAAATGCGGTGGCGATTTCATTTTCTAAACGCAAAGCGGTCAATGCCGTTGTGCTTTCCAAGGAGATTATTCACCGCGTCGAAAATTTTATTCAAGATTCTCCGCAAATTAAAATGAGCATAATGCGCGACTATGGCGACAGTGCTAAAGAAAAATCCGATGAATTGATTTCACATTTAATTATTGCGACGATTTTGGTTTCGATTTTGATTGCATTATTTATGGGTTTGCGCTGTGCCATTGTAATCGCCATTGCCATTCCCGTCACTTTGGCGTTAACGCTTTTTGCTTTTCATTTTTTGGATTATACTTTGAATCGCGTAACATTATTTGCCTTGGTTTTTGCCATTGGAATTTTGGTCGATGACGCGATTGTCGTGGTTGAAAATATTGAAAGACATTTTAGTAAAGATGATGATTCCGATGTTAAAAATATTGTAATTAAAGCGGTTTCGGAAATCGGCGGATCAACGATTTTAGCAACTTTTGCGGTAATTTTGGCGATTTTGCCGATGAGTTTTGTGCAAGGTTTGATGGGTCCTTATATGAAGCCAATCCCAGTTGGCTCAAGCTTCGCCATGATTTTTTCATTGTTGGTGGCGTTTATTGTAACGCCTTTTGTGGCGGTGAAATTATTGAAAAAAAATCATCACAAAATTGATAAAAAAAAGATTTCTTTTTTGGATAATTTATATAGCAAAATAATTCACATTTTGCTCGATTCCAAAAAGTCCGCGATAAAATTTTTAGGCGTTATCGCCTTGCTGTTGTTGGTTTCGGTGAGTTTGGTTTATTTCAAAATTGTCAAAGTAAAAATGCTTCCATTTGATAATAAAACTGAATTTCAAATTACTTTAGATTATCAACCCTCGACAAGTTTACAAAAAAATCATGAGCTAACAAAGCTACTGGCACAAGAGCTGATAACCAATCCTGAAATTTTAAAAGTGCAAATTTTTTCGGGCGAGCCGGCGCCGGTTTCATTTTCGGGCATGGTTAAGCATAATTATTTGCGTCGCCAAGATTATATGAGCGACTTGCAGATTGTTCTTTCCAACAAAGATGATCGCAAAATTTCGAGCCATCAAATTATTGAAAATATTCGACCAATAATTAAAAAATTTGCCGATGAAAATCAGGCGATTGCCAAAGTTTTAGAAATTCCGCCAGGACCTCCGGTTCTAGGAACGATAGTTGCTGAAATTTATGCCAAAAATCAACAAGAAAGAGATAAAATTACCGCCGAAATTGTTGAAATTTTTAAAAAAGAACCGAGTATTGTTGATCTCGATTCTTCGCTTAGAAAAACTCGACAAAGACAAATTTACGAATTTGATTATAAGAGAGGAGGGGCTTTGGCTGTAAGCGCTAATCAAGTTGCTTTGAGTGGAAAATTACTTTTTTCAGAAAATAAAATTGGCTCTCTGGGTGATGTTTCGAGTCCCGAAGAAGTTGATGTAAATTTTGTTTTTCCCAAAGAAATTCGTGGCGACAAAGAGGCGCTTTCGGCGTTAAAAATTTCGGCATTGCAATCAGGAAATATAAGTGCCGGCGATGTTTTGCAAAATCCACAAATTGTTGATGCGGAAATTTTAAATCGTAAAAATTTAGTGCCGTTAAATTATGTTCTCGCAGAATTGGCGGGCGACGAAGAGGCGCCAGTTTACGCCATCGCCAAGCTTCAAAAAAATATGCAAAATTACGATACGAGATTTATGAATCTTCCGTGGCAATTTGAAAATCCCGTCATCAAGTGGGACGGCGAAATGTTCATTACGCTCGAAGTGTTTCGCGACCTCGGCATCGCTTTCATTTTCGCCATCATTGGCATTTACATTTTGATTGTAATTAAATTTAAAAGCTTCTCGGTGCCCATAATTATTATGGCGCCGATTCCGATTAGTTTGATTGGAATTTTTTTTGGTCACGCCATTTTGGGTTCATATTTTACCGCCCCTTCGATGATTGGCTTCATGGCGGGAGCGGGCATCATCGTGAGAAACTCAATCATTTTAATTGATTTTATTGAACAACAAATCGCTCGCGGTTTTAAATTAAAAGAGGCGGTAATTTCCGCCGGAATTTTGCGTTTTCGTCCGATGTTATTAACAGCGTCGGCGGTTATTTTTGGAAGCCTCGTAATGCTATCAGATTCAATATTTAATGGCTTCGCCATTAGTTTAATTTTCGGCGAAATCGCCGCCACTTTGTTGAGCAGATTCGTCATTCCAATTTTATATTTTTATTTGATTGGCAAAAGAAGGGAGAAAAGCCTAATGGCTTCGAGTCATGATTTATAAGGTTTGATAGCTTTATTAAATTTGCTAACGCAAATTTAGCTTTGAATTGAATCGCTCCGTCGCGAGTAAATCGCGACATCCGCGATGAATTTTTGAGTTTTTTAGAATTTTTTTGTGGAGAAACGCTTCATCTTTTTTTCAAAAAAGACTCGCGACTGGGATTGCGTCGCCTTGGCTTCGCCGCTTTTCTCAATCAAAATTTCATTTTGATTTCGAAGACGACTCGCGACTGGGATTGCTTCGCTTCGCTCATGATCCCGTTTCTCGCTAAAAATAGCCGTTTAGGCTATTTTTTAAACGCGAGAAACCTTCACGGCGAATGAATCGCCGTATCCGCGATGAGATTTGGGTTTTTGAGTTTTTGTTTTTTTACCTTATTTTAATTGCGAAAAATTTCTTTTTCTTGAAGCTGTAAAATAATTATTGTCATTTGAGGCGATATATTCGGTAATTTTTTCAACCGAACTTTGTGAAAATCTGGTTGCTGGCGTTTTTTTCTCTGAACTTTTTTCTAAAAAAAATCTAATATTTTCAGAAAATTTAACTTTGTCACAAAAATCATTGCCAAGTTTTTTGGCGCTTAAAAGTAGATTTTGAGTAGCATTTTCAACCATCCGTTCTTTTACATTTTTGTAAGCTTCGTGCCCAATTCCACTCGGTCGTAAATTTTCTAAATCAAAGCCAAAAATAGTTTCTTGTTGCTGTTGTTCTAATAAAAATCGTGCTAAAATATTAATACTTTTAAAAGTACAATTTTCTTTTATTTGTGCCTTGGTTGGAATTGAATGAATTGTTTCTAAGCAATCAATTTTACAAATTTTTTCACATAAATTATCGAAATCTTTTTCTTGAAAATTTTTCTTAATATATTTTTTCTTTTCATCTCTAGAAAAATTCTCTTGAGCCTTTAATATGTAAGTT
>JBIIBR010000173.1:0-2996 GCA_044239285.1 Rickettsiales bacterium
AAACTTGGGTCAAAGAAAGCCCAGATATAATTAGTGAATTTAAAGAAAAATATCCTTCTTCTTATAGAGTTTTAAAGAATATAAATTTTACTTGTAGGTCTAGAAATGTTAATGAAATCGGTAATCTAGCCCCTCATAAAATAATCGGAGAGCATGATGAAATAAATTTTGTTTCTAATTTTATATATTTACCGATTCCACCAGATCTTGCGCGATCCAATATCTCCAAAGAAGAAATTGATTTAGCAATATTAAGATTTAAAGAGGTGACAAATTCAGAAAAAAATCGTCATGAATTTGTTATAAATAATCGCGGAGTGCAATTTTTGCTTGTTAAAAATACCGATGCTGTTCATGGGAGAAGCGAAGTCGAAGAAGATTTTAAGGGAAGTCGTTTAGTTATTGGAATTCCGCTTCAAAAGCAAAAACCTTCAACCACAATGGGAATTTCGGGTGATGTTTATAGATTTGATGAAAACTCAAAATTTGAATCAAGATAATCTTTTTATAATAAAATAAAATTCTGTTAAAAATCTAATTTTAACAAAAAATTATAGCATTTTTTCAATTTGATCGGTGATGTTTTTGAATAAATCTATTTCATAATTATCGTTTTTACCTTGAATCACCGAGGCAATCCGCTCTAAGCCCATACCCGTATCGATACATGGTTTTGGCAAAGCTTTTTTTACGCCATCGGCGGATTTTTCGAATTGCATAAAAACTAAATTCCAAATTTCGGTAAAGCGATCACCATCTTGGTCTTTACTGCCGGGAGGACCGCCGAAAATTTTATCGCCACGATCGTAAAAAATTTCTGAGCACGGACCGCACGGTCCAGTTTCACCCATCGACCAAAAATTATCATCGGTACTAATGCGAATAATTTTGTCATCGCTCAAGCCCGCGATTTTTTTCCAAAAATTATAAGCCTCATCATCATTGTGATAAATAGTGGCTAGAAGCTTGGATTTATTGATTCCAAGCTCTTTTGTTAAAAATTCCCAAGCATAAAAAATTGCTTCCTCTTTGAAATAATCGCCGAAAGAAAAATTGCCCAACATTTCAAAAAAAGTGTGATGGCGAGCGGTGAAGCCTACATTATCAAGGTCATTATGTTTTCCGCCAGCGCGCACGCATTTTTGCGAAGTGGCGACTCTTTTGAATTTTGGAATTTCGATTCCGGTAAAATAATTTTTGAATTGATTCATGCCGGCATTAGCGAACATCAAACTCGGGTCGTTATGCGGAACTAAAGAGCTCGAAGCGATTATTTCATGATTATTTTTAGCGAAATAATCTAAAAAACTTTGGCGAATTTCGTTGGTTTTCATAAAAAATTTAATGAAATAAAATTGCTTAAAAATGTAAATTTAATCAGCTTGAAATGTAAGGCAAGCTATAAGCCGGATTCTGTAATTGATTTCTCAATCGTCAGTCATTCATCTAGGATCGTTATTGCTAACAACCTCAAGCAACCTACCCAAATGGCGATATAAAAGCATATCCAGTTAATAAAAACTTGCCATTTCTATTTGGTCTTGCTCCAGATAGGGTTTTTCCAAATCCGTGTTACCACGAAAGAGTGTAAGCTCTTACCTCACATTTTCACTCTCGCCCTTTGCTCTTCGTCTTTTTAACGCTGACCTTTTTGCTCTTCGTCTTTTTAATACTTACTTCGTTGCTCAATTTATTTTCGAATGCGCGCGTATTGTTATACGCTTACGCTTCTCAAAAAATTGTGCGCCTCGTAATTATTAAAAATACTTTGAGCAAAATTTCTGAACATAATTTTCGCGTAATTATTAAAAATTATTTGAGCAAATTTTTTGCTAATAAAAAAACTTATCGTTAAAAAAATGAAGAGCAAATACAGCCTCAATTGCTTGAGGCTTAAGGCAGTATATTCTCTGTGACACTTTCCCTAAATTAATTATTAAATTTAATCGAGACTAAATTTAACGAGTTAATTCGCCGGCCGTTAGCCGGTATCATGCTTTTTCGGAGTCCGGACTTTCCTCTGATTTTCAAATTTAAATTGCTTTAAATTAAAATCAGCGACCAACCACTTGCCTTACAAGTTTTTTATTTTAAAATGGTTCAATTCATTTGCAACTTTAAAGATTTTTAATTTGAAAAAAGTTTTTTCGGGAATACAACCTACCGGCAATTTACATCTCGGCAATTATTTGGGTGCGATCCGCAATTGGCTTGATCTCCAAGACAATCATCAATGCCTCTTTGGTGTCATGAATTTGCACGCCATCACCGTTGAACAAAACCCGCGCGAGCTTGAAAATAATGTGTTAATCGCCGTTGCAACTTATTTAGCTTGTGGGTTAGATCCACAAAAATCGAAAATTTTTGTGCAAAGTGAAGTGAGTGAGCATGCAGAACTGGCGTGGGCTCTTAGCACTTTAACTCCAATGGGTTGGTTAAATCGCATGACACAATTTAAAGATAAAATTGGTGGCGAAAATGAGCAAGAAAATAAAAACGCCAATCTCGGTTTATATTCTTATCCGGTTTTGATGGCGTCGGATATTTTGCTTTACCATGCCGATTTGGTGCCCGTCGGCGAAGATCAAAAACAGCATTTAGAACTCACTCGTGATGTGGCTGGAGCCTTTAATCGTCGTTATAAAACCACTTATTTTAAATTGCCCGAACCGTTGATTATCAAGGAAGTTAAGCGCATTATGTCGCTTCAAGATGGCACTAAAAAAATGAGCAAATCCGATGTTTCGGAAATTTCACGCATAAATTTAAACGATTCGGCCGACGAAATTTTGAAAAAAATTAAAAAATCGAAAACTGACTCGGCGACTACAATTACATATGACGAATCGCGTCCCGAAATTTACAATTTACTCAATATTTTTGCAGTTTTTGCCAAAAAAACTCCGCAAGAAATTGCTCTAGAATATGAAAATTCAGGTTATGGAAAATTTAAACAAGATCTGGCAGACCTTTTAATATCAAGTCTCGAGCCCATC
>JBIIBR010000012.1:0-11938 GCA_044239285.1 Rickettsiales bacterium
TAAATTTTAGGAAAAACTAGAGCTAGTATGACAAAAGATAAAAAATATCGCTGGGAATAGTTGATTTTACTGGATTGAGGAATTTTGTTGATCGTGGTTGCTCAAGTCGGGAAAAAACTAAAAGTTCATCGCGGATGTCGCGATTCATTCGCGACGAAGCGATTCAACTAAAAAGCTAAATTTGCGTAAGGTTTCTCGCGTATAAAAAATAGCCTAAACGGCTATTTTTAGCGAGAAACGGGACAAGGAGCGAAGGCGACGCGGTCCCAGTCGCGAATCTTTTTTGAAAAAAAAGATGAAGCGTTGTGATAAATTCATTCGCATCATTTAAGAGTGGATGCGGTATTACTCTTGGGAGAGTTTGCGTACCTGATCATCTGCTATTAATGCATTTACAAACTCATCAAGTTCGCCCATCATCACCTCATCAATCCTATAGCTCGTCAGGTTTATACGATGGTCAGTAATGCGACTTTGCGGAAAATTATAAGTGCGAATTCTTTCGCTTCGATCGCCACTGCCGACTTGCTCTTTTCGTTCAAGCGCGCGCTCTTTTTCGATGCGCGATCTCTCGGCGTCGTAAATTCTCGAACGCAATATTTTCATGGCTTTTTCACGATTTTTAATTTGCGATTTTTCATCTTGCATCGAAACCACAACACCGGTTGGAATATGTGTAATTCTAACCGCCGAATCTGTTGTGTTAACCGATTGTCCACCCGGTCCCGATGAACGAAAAACATCGATTCTTAAATCTTTTTCTTCGATTTTAATATCAACTTCTTCGGCTTCGGGCAAAACGGCGACAGTCGCCGCCGAGGTGTGAACTCGTCCCGCGCTTTCAGTTTCAGGCACTCTTTGCACACGATGTCCGCCCGACTCGAATTTTAAACGGGCGAAAACTCCACGACCCGCAATGATTGCCGAGGCTTCTTTGTAGCCTCCAAGCCCAGTATCGGCGATTGCTAAAATCTCAAATTTCCATTTTTTCTTTTCGGCGTAACGTTGATACATATTAAAAAGTTTGTAAGCAAAAAGCGCCGCCTCTTCGCCTCCCGTGCCAGCCCTCACCTCGATAATCGCGTTTTTTTCATCGGCGGAATCTTTGGGCAAAAGTGTAACTTTAATTTGATGCTCAAGCTCGGGAACTTTTTTTGAAAGCGTAAATTTTTCCTCCTCAAGCATATCGCGCATTTCCTTGTCGAGACCACTGTCAGCAAGCATCGCCTCGACATCCTTCGCCTCTTGTTGGGCAATTTTATATTCGTGAATCGACGCCACAACTTCTTGCATATCGGAATGCTCTTTAGAAATTTTGGCGAAGTTCTGCCCTAGATTATTCGGGTCTTGAAGCTTTTTTTCAAGCTCATTAAATTTAGCAACAATGCTATCAAGTTTTTGATTTAAGGACATAGTTTATTTAGAAGATTTTATTTTAAAAACTTCATCAATTAGAAATTTTTTAAAATTATTTAACGATTCATGATTGTAGTCAATCCATTCTGTAAGATTATCTTTGGATAAATCTTTATCAAAAGATTTTAATAAGATTTCCATTCGCACTTTGGGCATTTTATTTTCTTTAATTTTGGGTTTTGGCTCTTCTTTTTCAAGACATTTCTGATAAGTCTTAAGACATTCGTCAAGTTTTTTCGTAAATTTAGAGTTAAGAGATTTAATAAATAAATCTTCCAATTGACCAAAATTTTGCTCATCGTGAAAAGGCATAATATAATGCAAAATTTCTAAATTTTTATAATTACCGCTTGAATTTATTTCTTTTATAATGTCTTTGATTTTATTATCGACATTAACAAAACCAGCAGGTTGTCCTATATTATCTTGAAACTCAGAATCAGCATCAATAATCAAAACTAAAGTAAATTTGTTTTGATTGCTCTCGTTAATATAAGCTTGAATACATCCGTCTCCGAAAAAATTTGCTTTTCCGCCATAATTTATTTGCTTAACTTCGTAATTTTCGTTACTAATTTTTTCTTTTTTTAGAAATAGTTTTAAAAAATCTTTAATAAATTTTTTATCGGTTGATCCTTCAACCAGAAAACCATAATCCTTTATAAATGGTTTATTTTCAGGGTTTTTATTTGTCATATAATTGGTGATTATCTGGTTTCCATTTGATTTTCAATTCTAGCGGCTAGCAAAGCTTGATTATATCTAAAGCATTTTATTTCATTTTCGAATTTAATTAATTTAGAGATATTAAAAACCTCATCAAATTGTCCTTTTTTCGGATATAGCTTGGTTCCGCATTCAAGGATTGATTGCAAGGCTTCGTAAGAATGCGTCGTGGCAAAAAGTTGAATGTTTTTTTCTTCGCATAATTTACTAATTTGCTCCCAAAATAAATCTTGTTTATCGTAATATAAGCCATTATCGATTTCATCGATGCACAAGATTTGTGGCTTATTGTTATTCATTAATTCAAGGGTGACGATAATGTCGAAAAATCTCTTAAAGCCTTCTCCCATTGATGATAAAGGAACGACAAAGGGTGATTTTTTGTCTTCAGGATTTTTTTTATAAAAATCTAATTCATCTTGATTGGCTCGAATGGCTTCAATATCGCCATCAAAATTTTGCAATAATTTTACGAATTTTTCTTCAATTTTAACACCATTTTTATTAATGATTTGAGTCCAGTTTTTAACGACATCCACCTCATCATTAATTTTCTTAAAAATTACATCAAAATCATCAAAATCTTCAACATTATCATTATAAGTTCCAATCGACGAAACTCCAAGTTTTAATAAGTTTTTCTTATTAGAGAATTTATAGGTTGCGAGGATGCTTTTGGAAAAATCAAGCAAAGGTTTTTGAATAAGTTCAATAGAATCATAGTCAGTTATATGATCGGGAAAATCAACTATTTCATCGATTATTTGATTTTCAAATTTCACCGCAAAATCATTTTTGGGATCTTTTTTTACTGAATTAAAATCAGCTTCAATAAAAATTGATTTTTCAAAATTTCGTTCGTTAAAAAAAATCGAATAATCTTCAAAAATTTTTTTAAAATATTTGAATATATTTTTAAAAAATAATTCATTGTAAGGAATTTTATCATCGTTTCTTTTGTAAGATGATATACAAAATGAAACTTTACTTTCATCAATTTTCTGCTTAAATATCTTCGGATCCAACAAAGCTATTGCCTCAAGTAAACTAGTCTTTCCCGAATTATTATTGCCAACCAAAATATTGATTCTTTTGAAAGCTTTAATTTCAAAATTCTTAAAACATTTATAATTGGTGATTTTGATATTTTTGATCATGATTAAGGGTGATTTTTAGCGATCGATTTTATTTATTTTAAAGTTTACTTAGGATTTTAAAATTTTTTTGGTTTGTTTAAAACTATATTTGCTTTACAATATTATTGTTTTGTAAAAAAAATACAATCTTTTATTTTGCAGTTAAATTTTTTAAAACTAAACTAAAAATAGCTTAATAATCACAATAATTTATTCATAAATTTCATGACCGCAAATTTTTACATCACTTCGCCGATTTATTATGTCAATGATTCGCCCCATATCGGACATGCTTACACCTCGATTGCGTGCGACGCGTTGGCGCGTTTTCACCGCTTAAAATCGCATCAAGTTTTTTTCTTGACAGGCACCGACGAACATGGGCAAAAAGTTGAAAAATCTGCCTTAAATAAAGCAAAAAATCCGCAACAATTTTGCGATGAAGTTTCGCAAAAATTTCGTGATTTAACCGAGGTTTTAAACCTCTCGAATGATGATTTTATTCGCACCACCGAAGAGCGTCACAAAAAAACCGTTGAAAAATTTTGGAATATTTTAGAAAAAAATGGCTTCATTTACAAAGATGTTTATGAAGGTTGGTACGCCGTTCGCGACGAAGCTTTTTACGGTGCCGATGAAATTGTTGATGGCAAGGCACCTACGGGCGCCGAGGTTACTTGGCATCGCGAAGAAAGTTATTTTTTCCGCCTTTCGGCATTTGAAAATAAATTATTAGCACTTTACGACGCCGTCCCCGACTTCATCCGCCCGACTTCTCGCCATAATGAAATCGTCAATTTTGTTAAATCCGGCTTGAAAGATTTATCAATTTCGCGCACCTCTTTTTCATGGGGAATTAAAGTTCCAAATGATGAAAAACATGTGATTTATGTATGGCTCGATGCTTTGACCAACTATCTTTCCGCCCTTGGTTTCGCCGAAGAAAACGTCAATTATAAAAAATTTTGGAACGACGCTGTGCATTCGCCACTTCATATTGTCGGCAAAGATATCGCCAGATTTCACGCCATTTATTGGCCAGCTTTTTTGATGGCCGCTGAAATTAACGTGCCTTATGGCGTTTACGCCCACGGCTGGTGGACCAATGAAGGACAAAAAATTTCTAAATCTGTCGGCAATGTTATTGACCCGATTAAAGAAATTGAGTGGATTCAATCTTTCGGTTGCGAAAACGCTACCGCCGTCGATTATTTCCGTTATTTTTTATTACGCGAAGTGCCATTTGGCAATGATGGCGACTATTCTCGCACTCATTTAATTACCCGAGTTAACGCCGAATTGGTGAATAATATTGGCAATTTGGTGCAACGCAGTTTGGCGATGATTTACAAAAATTGCGAAGGCAAAATCCCCGCGGGAATCGAGCATTCTCATACTCACATCGAGCCTTTTATCGAAAATTATTTTCAAGCTTTTGCCGATTTAGCTTTTGATAAAGCCATGCAAGCAGTGATTGATTTTGCTAATTTGGTCAACAAAAAATTTAACGATAACGCGCCGTGGAATTTGAAAAAATTAGGCAAAATTGACGAGATGAATGCTTCGCTTCACGAAACCGCCGAATCATTGCGTCTCATCGCAATTTTGCTTGCGCCTTTCACTCCGGTAAGTGCCAATAAAATTTTAGATTTACTCAATGTTGAAAATAATCAACGTGATTTTGCAAATCTTAATAATTTTTTGAAAGTTGGACATGGAATTAACGAGCCGAAAGCTGTATTTCCTCGGTTGGAAATTTTGTAATAACATTTCCACTTTTAAATGATGCAATTGAATTTTTCAGGACTCGTCTTTGCGCGCCTAGATTTACTAGGCTTACGCAGACTCGCCTTTAAATTCAAATGCCTGATTTAAAATTGAAAATGTTATTTATTGGCACGAATGAATTTATTTACGAGAGCATTTTTTCATCACCATCAATGCAATAACATTAAACATAAAAGTAAAAACAAAAAGCGTTAACGCCAAAGCGAACGCCGACAAGGTTTTTGGGCTGTTAAATTCCTGATCGCCGACTAAAAGCGTAACGATTTGTGCCGTCGCCGTGGTTACGGAATCAAGAGGATTGAAACTTAATTTAGCAACCAATCCCGCCGACATTACCACGATCATGGTTTCGCCAATCGCGCGCGACACCGCTAAAATAATAGCGCCGATGATGGTTGGCATCGCCGTAATCAACACCACTTTTTTAATCATTTCTGATTTAGTGCTTCCAAGTGCCAAAGCCCCGTCCTTCAAGCTTTGCGGAACCGAAGCGATAGCATCATCGGTTAAAGAAAGGACAAAAGGAATAATCATCACACCCATGACGAAACCAGCCGACAAGGCGCTTTCCGCCGACATTTCAACGCCAAAACTATTGAAAAAATTTTTGAAAAAAGGAGCGACTGTAGTTACGGCGAAGTAGCCATAAACCACGGTTGGCACCCCCGCTAAAATTTCTAAAACCGGCTTCAAAATATCGCGAGTTTTAGGATTTGCATACATGCCTAAATATATCGCCGACATAATGCCAATCGGCACCGCCACCATCATCGCCACCAAAGTTATCAATAATGTTCCAAGAAAAACTGGAACGATACCGAAGGAACTTGCGCCGACTTCTTGCTCGGCGTTAATCGCCATTTGCGGATTCCAAGTCAAGCCAAAAAAGAAATCGGTAAATTTTACAATTTCAAAAAAACGCAAGGCTTCAATTAAAATTGAAACGCTAATAATTAAAGTGATTAAAATGCCAATGCCTGCCGTTATTGATAAAACCCCGATTTGAAATTTTTCAAAATGTTTTTTGGCGTTGAAATTTTTTTTGAATAAAAATTTTATTAAGAAAAAATTAGCGAAAATTATAGCGAAAATTAATAAAATTTTTGTAAAAAAAACTAAATTTGTGACAAGTAAAATTAAAAATAAAACTACCGACCACAATATGAAGCAGTAGCTATAATGGCTTGAAAGCGAACTAAATCTTTGCTTCGACGCAAAATTAATTCGCTGTTTTTTTAAATTATTGTTAATTACAATCGCCGAGATTACGATTGCCAAAAAAAATATAAAAAGTAATGTCATTTTAAAAAATGTTTGAGTTTTCTAACAAAAAAATATTACCAAAAATTCGACTCTTTCTCGATATCAAACTCGATTTATCTGGCGACATTCTAAATCAAAAACTTCAAATTAACAACAATGATTTTGATTATTTGATTAAAGTAATGCGTCAAAAAATTGGTGATGAAATTATGATTTTCAACGGTTTTGATGGCGATTTTATTAGCAAAATAATTGATGTGCAAAAAAAATCTTTAACTTTGGAAATTATTGAAAAAATTAATGATTTAAGAAAATCACCAAATCTAACTTTGGCTTTTGCCCCCGTTAAAAATGTCCGCATCGATTTTGTCGCAAGTAAAGCAAGTGAACTCGGCATCAGAAATTTCCAACCAATAATTACTCATCGCACTATTGTTGATAAAATTAATGAGGAACGCTTCAAAGCTAATATTAAAGAGGCTTGCGAGCAATGCGGTCGCAATGATTTTCCGCAAATTTTTCCAATAAAAAAACTCGATAATTTATTCAAAGAAAATTTAGAAAATAAAATTTTAATTTTGTGCGATGAATCGGGAAATGGCAAAAAGGCCAGTGAAATTTTTGCCAATATTTCACCAAAAAATGATCAAGAAATTATAATTTTTATCGGTCCCGAAGGTGGCTTTTCCAAAGAAGAATTTGCTAAATTTTATTCATTAAAAAATTGCTTTTTTTTAAATTTAGGACCGAGAATTTTACGAGCCGACACCGCCATTATTTCTGCCCTCACCTTGGTTCAAGAATTTATCGGCGATTTTAATTTAAAAGCTAATTTTTCATGAAAAATTTATTAAAAATTTTAACAATTTTTTTATTATTAAACTCTGATTGTTTTGCCGTAAATCACGCCACCAAAACTGAAGAAGTTAAAGTTTCAAAAACTACAAAAAATAAACTTCAAATCACTCTTTTAAATTCCAAAAAATTTGATTTAGAACAACAAAAAAATCAAATAACCATCATTATTTTTTTTGCAAAATGGTGCGGAATTTGCAAAAAAGAAATGAAAATTTTAGATAAAATTTATCAAGAAAAAAAGTCGAAAGGGCTTGAGGTTGTTGGTATTTCGATTGATGATAAAAAAAACTCTTATGATGATGTCAAAAAAATTGCCGATAAATTATCTTTCCCCACCGGCTTTTATTCCGACGCCAAAAAAATTAGTTTTGAAATTCCTAAATCAATCCCGACGACCTATTTTCTAGATAAAAACCAACAAATTTTTAAAGTCCTTCAAGGCGAACTTGATGAAGATGAAATTGAGGAAATTATCGCTAAAATTAATTAATTTTAATTGCCCATTTTTTTGATAAATATTTTTCAACATCTTTTCTTTCATTGTCATCTAATTTTTTTCTAAAAATAATAATTTCGTGAATATAGGCATCAAGATGACGCGATGGCAAGCCATAAAACCATCTACCAATGTTAAAATTACTAATTTTTTTTACGCTATTAGATGCCACCGAACCCTCAAGAGAGCCATTGAAATAAAGCTTGAAAATATCGCCATCAATCATTTCAATTATATAAGGTTTTTTGATTAAGGGGGTTGAGGATGATAAAAGGACAATGTCGGTCGGAGAAGCTTTAACTCCATATACAAATTTACTGGATGAAAGGTTAATATGAAGATCTTTTGGTTGCCAAGTGCCAACAGAAGTAAAAATCGCCGTGCAACATCCCGCATTTACCGCTTTAAAATTAATTACAAAAAAAATCGACAAATCAGTTGTTTCGGGAATTAAATTTAAATTTTCTAAATATTGAGAATTTATCGAACTAAATTCTATACAAGGTAAATTATTTTCTGGACAGGATTTTAAATATTTGGGGCGATTATTTCCGCTTGAAAAAACATAATTGGCTTGAGTATTTTTGGGGTTAATATCATACCATTTCGTTATTGAAGAACCATCAACCGCCTCATTTTTATCAAAACTTTTATCCGAAGTGGCTTCAAGCCACAATTCTAAGTTTTCGATGCGACCAACTCGTGAATTTAAAGTTAATGATCGCGCCGTTGCCAATCTCATATCTTGATATAAATCAATCCCTTGCGAAATACCAGCAATCAAGATTCCGATGATAACAATCACCACCGAAATTTCGATTAAACTAAAGGCTTTTTTGTGCAAATTTTTCATTTATTTTAATTAATTTTTATCGCCCATTTTTTCGATAAATATTGCTCGACTTCATTTATTTCGAAATCAGCGAGACCTCTTCTAAAAATTATAAATTCACCTAAATATCCGCTGAGATAATTTCCATTACCAAATCTGCCGATTTCAAAAATTCCTTTTTCATTTTTTTCTAAAACAGAAGAGTTGCTAGAATTTTCAATTATAGATTTGCCATTGATTTTTATTCGCAACAACTCTTTTCTTCTTGTCAAAGTAGCGATTATACCTTTATTTACATTATCCTGAGAAAGACTTCCAGTTGTAATTCTACTTACATTATGAGTGCAACAAATTCCAAAATCAAAAGTAATATGATTTGCAGTGTGAGCTTGAAATCTATAACTTGGTGAATACCATCCAAAGGTCGATATTTGGCTATAGCAACAAATTGTTTTTTGCACAAAAAAAACCGTAACCTGATCAGACATTGCAAGGTCAAAAAGAGCAACATCGGAAACTGCTAGAAATTGAGAATCATTAAAACGAAGTGCTGGATTGCCATTAATAGCATTTCTCACATAAAATGGCTTGGAGGCTAGATTTGCTTGAGCTACATCGATTCGATTAAATAATTTAAAATTAATATTTTTCCATAAAGCGATTCTTTCACCATCATTTGGATTGGGCTTTTCGAAGCTTTGTTCGCTGGTTGCCTCAAACCACATGGTTAAATCCTCAATGCGATTTACTCGTGAATTTAAAGTTAATGATCGCGCCGTTGCCAATCTCATATCTTGATATAAATCAATCCCTTGCGAAATACCAGCAATCAACATTCCGATGATTAAAATAACCACCGAAATTTCGATTAAACTAAAGGCTTTTTTGTGCAAGTTTTTCATTTATTTTCAATTAATTTTAATTGCCCATTTTTTTGATAAATATTTTTCGACGTCTTTTCTTTCATTGTCTGTTAAAGCTCGATCGTAAATTATTATTTCACCAATATCGCCCCCAAAATATTCATGATACGATCCCGATATTAGACCATGCCAAGAATTACCTCCGATCATGTTATAATCTTCGCCAGTTAATATAGCATTATTATCAATACTCGCGGAATAATGTTGCGTAGAATTGGCATAAGAAGTTAACAATCTTGATGGAGAATTTGTATGTTTAGCAGTTAAAATAGTTAATTGGTTTAATGGCAAATTGGTAGTTTGGGCTACAAAAACTTGCGCTGCCGATGTCACACCGGAAAAATTTTGAAATTTAAATCCGGTATTCTGTTTAACGAGACGCATCAAGGTTATAGCACTCGGCCACTTTCCAGCCACCAAAACATCATTATGACCACTATTAGCACTCGAAGAAACTTGCAACACTAAAAAAATAGTAAAATTTGAATCACCAAAGGGAATAGTTTTGTTGGGCAAATTAAGAAATTGACCATCAAATATGCCATTAAAATTAATTAGCGGTAAAGAATTTTTCAGATTATATTTAGGTTTTCGATTTGCAGTATTTTGTGTAGCATTTTTTGGAGAAGTGGTGTTTGGATTAATATCAAACCATGTAGTAATTTCTTTGCCGTCAACAGCTTGAGCGGAATCGATACTTTTTAGCGAAGTAGTTTCATACCAAGCCACTAAATCAGCAATTCTGCCGACTCGTGAACTTTGTGTGAGTGCCCGCGCCGATGCCAATCTCGAATCTTGATATAAATCAATCCCTTGCGAAATACCAGCAATCAACATTCCGATGATTAAAATAACCACCGAAATTTCGATTAAACTAAAGGCTTTTTTGTACAAGATTTTCATTTATTTTAATTAATTTTAATCGCCCATTTTTTTGATAAATATTTTTCGACATCATTTATTTCTGCATCGGTTAAAGCTTTTTTGAAAATTATTAACTCTCCGATATATCCAAAAAAATAATAATGATTAGCGGGAGGATATTTTCCAATCGAAAAATCTCCGGAAAGACTCAAATCAATGATTGTATTTGAACTCAAGGAATTTGTTAAGAGTGCAGAATTTATTTTTACTTTGCCATTTAAGCCATTTTTTACAAAAGTTATAATTTTATTTTGATTTAAAAAATTTGTTAATGTTGCGGTTGTAATTCTAAAGTTAGAACCAGATAAGGTATTTCCAAAATCCATCAAAACCATATTACCCTCCTGAGCGCAAGATAAAAATCTATAATCGCCACTATTCCAGCCAAAAGTTGAGGTAGTGTTGTCACCACTAAAATTATTTTGCACCATAAAAACCGTAACTTGATCTGAACTCACAATTTCTGAAATTTTAATACTACTCGCAGTTAAAAATTGTCCATTATTAAAACGAAGTGCTGGAATATTGTTGATAGCATTTTTCACATAAAATGGCTTAGAATCTTGAGTTGCTTGGGTTACATCGATTCGATTAGATAATTTAAAATTAATATTTTTCCACAAACCAATTCTTTCTTCATTTTGAGGATTGGGATTTTCAAAACTTTTTTCGCTAGTTGCTTCGAACCACATAGTTAAATCTTCAATCCGATTTACTCGTGAATTTAAAGTTAATGATCGTGCCGTTGCCAGCCTCATATCTTGATATAGATCGATACCTTGCGAAATGCCAGCAATCAACATTCCGATGATTAAAATAACCACCGAAATTTCGATTAAACTAAAGGCTTTTTTGTGCAAGATTTTCATTTATTTTGGTTCATAAATTTATTTCAAAAAATTCTAAATTTCAATTTTTAAAACTTTTGCTAATTTATAGAAGATATTTTTATTAATTCTTAAAATTTATTTAAGAATTAAGCGGAGCGGAACATTTGCGTCCAATTTGAGAACCGATTTCAAAGCTTTTACCACTTTTTAAATCTTCTAAAATTTTTAAAAAACTTTCTGTGGTTAAATCTTCGGCGAAATCATCATTGATTTGCACTACGGGAGCATTGACGCAAGCCCCCAAACACTCAACTTCTTTAAAAGTAAAAAGTCCGTCGACAGTGGTTTGATCCATCGAAATTCCAAATTTTTCTTCACAAGTTTTAATAATTTTATCAATGCCTCGAAGCATGCAGGGCGTGGTTTTACAGAATTGTAAAAGATATTTGCCGACGGGTTTTAAATTATACATCGTGTAAAAACTGGCAACTTCGTAAACTTTAATTTCGGGCATTTCTAAAATTTCGGCGATTGTGGCAATAACGTCTTTGGAAATCCAATTATTATTTTGTCTTTGCGCTAAATCAAGCAAAGGCATAACCGCGGATTTCTTGCGTTCGGGCGGATATTTTGCCAAAATTTCTTGAACTTTTTGTTGATTTTCTTGATTAAAAATAAAAGTCATAAATTTAAAAATTATTTAACATTTTTCCAAATTGCTCTTTTTGCGGAAAGTAATAATCCGA
>JBIIBR010000214.1:0-2959 GCA_044239285.1 Rickettsiales bacterium
GAGCTTTAAAAGATGTGAATTTTTTCTTTGTAAAAAATCTTCGAAGACGTTATCGTAATCGTCTGGAATTACTTTGTCAAAGGATTCACGTTCGATTAATTTTTGGATATATTTGTCGGTGCGACTGCCTTCTTCAAAAATTTCAACTGCGTAATTAGCGCGGATAACCATTGCCGGAGTAAAGGCGGTGGCGAAACAAACATCGATTAAAGAAAAATGTCCACCGCCAAAAAATGGTTCGGCGGTTAAATATTTTTCTAAATTTTTAATTTTTTTGCGCGCCTCATCGAGTTTTTCATCGAGAGATTTTTGATCTGTGGCAAAAGCGATGCCAAAAATTGAGGAAATTAAGCCGTTGGAAAATTCCATCCAACCGCGATGCCAACCCCTAGTATAAACATCTTTCGAATGTAATTGAATATCGGGAAATGCTTCTTCCAAATATTCACAAATGGCGATTGATTCAAATAGCGGACGACCATTGCCATAAATGATTGGGGCTTTGCCGAGCGGTGAATCTTGAATAAACCAATCGGGTTTATTCGCTAAATCAACATCAACTTTTTCGTAAGAAATTTTCTTTTCAATCAAACACATTTCAACGCGATGACCAAAAGGCGAGAGTTTCGAGGTTACTAATTTAATGGCGCTCATAATTTTATAATTTTAATTAATAAATTGGGAATTTTTTACACAAAATTTCGACTTGCGATTTAATTTCTTGTTCGATGATTTGATTATTTTCAGAACCATTTTTAGCCAATCCCGACAGTACTTGGGCAATCATTTTGCCAATTAATTTAAACTCTTGTTGCTTAAAGCCTCGAGTTGTTCCAGCTGGCGTTCCGAAACGCAATCCCGAAGTAACGAAAGGACTTCTCGGATCATTGGGAATAGCGTTTTTATTGCAAGTCAAACCCGCTCTTTCGAGAGAATGTTCAGCTTCTTTTCCGGTAATATTTCCAAGTGGAGTTAAATCTGCCACCATCAAATGGCAATCAGTGCCACCCGTGGTAATTTTCAAACCGCCTTCGATTAAAGTTTGGGCTAAAGTTTTAGCGTTGTCAACAATTTGCTTAGCATAAATTTTAAATTCAGGTTGTAGTGCTTCAGCAAAAGCCACCGCTTTGCCGGCGATAACATGCATCAATGGTCCGCCTTGTAATCCAGGGAAAACCGCCGAGTTAATTTTTTTGGCAAGCTCTTCATTATTGGTTAAAATTACTCCGCCACGAGGACCGCGTAAAGTTTTGTGAGTGGTAGAGGTTACGATATCAGCGATGCCGATTGGCGACGGATAAACGCCAGCGCAAACCAAGCCGGCAATGTGCGCCATGTCGACCATTAAAATCGCTCCAACTTCGTCGGCAATTTTACGAAAGCGCGCCCAATCAACAATTCGAGGATAAGAAGAAATTCCCGCTACAATTATTTTTGGTTTATGTTCTCTGGCAAGTTGCTCAGCTTGATCATAATCGATTAAGCCATCATCCAGACGAATGCCATATTGCACTGATTTTAACCACATGCCCGAAATGGTGCGTTGCGCTCCGTGAGTAAGGTGTCCGCCCGCTGCCAAAGACATGCCCATGATGGTGTCGTTGGGTTGAAGAAGCGCGAGGTAAACCGCCAAATTGGCGCTAGCGCCCGAATGCGGTTGAACATTGGCAAACTTGGCTCCAAACAATTCGCATAAACGTGAAATTGCTAAACTTTCGATCTCATCGGCAAATTCACATCCACCGTAATAACGTTTGGAAGGATAGCCTTCGGCATATTTATTAGTAAAGACAGAGCCTTGAGCCTCTAAGACTGCTCGGCTTACGATATTTTCAGAAGCTATAAGTTCGATTTGATTTGATTGACGTTTTAATTCATTTTGAATTGCAGAAAAAATTGCATTGTCTGTTTTATCAAGACTCGATTGAAAGAAACTCATAATTGAAAGATTTTGGTTAAAATTTATTTTATCTTTTTAAGTATTTTAAAAAAATTAGCAACAAAACATTTTTAAAATTTTACATTTTTTTAAAATAATTTTTTATAATTTTTCTTGCACATCAAATTTTTTTTAAGACAATTATAATCTTAATAAATCAAATCAAATTTTAATAATGGCTGAAATTAAAAATAATCAAGAAATTTTGAAAATAGAGCTTTCAAACTTAGAAGCTGAACAATCTTTGCTTGGAACAATTATTTTAAATAACGAATATTTATCCCGAGTTCTTGAATTTCTTTTGCCCGAACATTTTTACGAACCCGCTCATCAAAAAATTTATGCGCAAATCATTCACAATGTTGAAAAAATTAGCATCGTTGCCAATCAAATTACTTTAAAACAATTTTTTGAAAATGATGAAAATATCAAAGCGATTGGCGGAGCAAAATATCTTTCAACCTTACTCGCCACTGCTTCGGGAATTTTTGATATCGCCGATTACGGTCGCATAATTTATGATTTAGCCTTAAAAAGAAAATTAGTGATGATTGGTGAAGATGTGGTTAATCGCGTTTACAAAACCGAAAATAATTTATCGGCGCAAGACCAAATAGAGCAAGCCGAAGCCAATTTATTCGACCTCGCGGAAAAAGGTGGCAATGGCAAAAGTGATTTTCGCAATATTTCATTTTCGATTAAAGAAACTCTCGACAAAACTTTGCTCGCTCGCAAGCGCGATAGCCATATTAGTGGCGTTTCAACCGGTTTTGCCGATCTTGATAAAATGTTAAGCGGGTTACAACAATCTGATTTATTTATTTTGGCAGGACGTCCGTCAATGGGTAAAACCGCCATCGCCATTAACATTGCGGTTAATGCGTGTAAATTTTTAAATCCGAATTTAGATGATAAAAAAAACCTCAAAGCCGTCGGATTTTTCTCGCTCGAAATGTCTTCCGATCAGTTGGCTTCAAGGATTTTATCAATGGAATGTAGTATTAATGCCACCAAATTTCG
>JBIIBR010000013.1:0-11903 GCA_044239285.1 Rickettsiales bacterium
CTTTTTAATTTTTATTGTAATTTTTTCAATATTTCCAATTATTTTTTTTGTAATTCAAAAAACCCCAAAAAGCCTTGATGGTACTAGAGTAAAGCTTGTCGATAATGTCGGGCAAAATTATTTTTTTCGCGGAAGCAATCCGTTTGTTGAAAAATTTGGCGAGAAAGTTTTTTCCTATCATGACTTAAAAAAATATATCAATCAAACTCTAGAAAAAGAAGGCAAAAAACCGCTTCAAGATTTTTATTTAATTGATATTAGTTTGCTAAATCTTGATGCTTATTTTCAAATTAAAGAGGAGCAAGAATTTTTTAAAAAATACCCTCATTTAGGTGAGGTAAAAAATTATTCTGAAATCGCCCCCGAACTTTTGTTAACGCCATTTTCAAGTAATCCAATTGCTTACAAAATTACTAAAAATTATCACGAAAAATTAACTAAATTATTACAAGAAATTCGTCAAACTTTGGAAAAAGAAAGTGATAAACCCGTGGTTATTTACGCACATTGTAATGCGGGACGCGACCGCACTGGAGCATTATCGGCAAGCTATCGCATGCTTTATCAAAATATGGATTTACCACAAGCCGTTAATAAAAATATCGAAGAGGTTCAACGAAGTGCAGAGTCTTTATTAAAAAGCTCGGTAAGTTCTTATTGCCATTATTTACAAAAAGAACATAAAAAAGAGAAAAAATCTTGCGGGGAATAATTTTAAACACTAATTAAATTTAAGTTAGCAAATTTAATTAGTTTTGATGTTATATAATCATCGTTCCAGCACCGCTCTCGGTAAAAATTTCCATCAACAAAATATTATCAACCCCGCCATTTAGAATGTGAGCGTGCCTAACGCCAGCTTCAAGGGAACTAATACATGTTTCGATTTTTGGAATCATGCCACCCGTAATAACGCCGTCAACAATCATTTGTTTTGCCGTGGCAATATTAAGATGACTTACTAATTCACCATTGGGAAGCATTACGCCATCAATATCCGAAAGAATAATTAATTTTGAAGCATTAATTGCGGATGCAATCGCCCCAGCAACCGTGTCGGCGTTGATATTGTAAGTTTCGCCATTATCGCCAATTCCAATTGGAGCAATTACGGGAATGATATCGGAATCTTCAAAAATATTTAAGAAATCTGGATCAACATGATAAGGTTCACCAACGAAACCGAGATTAAGAATTTTTTCAATATTTGAATTGGGATCTTTTTTGACTTTGGTAGTTTTTTTTGCACGAATTAAATTGCCATCCTTACCACAAATACCAATTGCCTTACCCGAAGCTAAATTAATTTCTTTAACTATCATTTTGTTGATAGAGCCAGCTAAAACCATCTCAACTATATCAACAGTTTCGGCATCGGTGACTCTCAAGCCATCGATAAAAGTTGATTTAATATTGAGTCTTTCAAGCATTTTACCAATTTGTGGACCACCGCCGTGAACTATGATTGGATTGATTCCAACCTGCTTAAGTAAAACTATATTTTTGGCAAAATTTTTCAAATTATTGTCTCCGCCCATTGCCGAACCGCCGAATTTTATAACAAAAGTTTCGCCGGCAAATTTACGCATATAAGGCAAGGCTTCGCATAAGATTTCAGCTTTCTTTGCCCACTCCTGTTTACTACTTTCTTTTTGTAAACTTATTTTCTCCATCGGCGTGATTTCGCAAGCTTTATTTTTATCGTTAATATTTATGATATTGCTCATTTGTTTAAGAATTATAATTAATTTTTACTAATTAAAAAACATTTAATTATTCAATCAAGAATTTTTAATAAAATTTTTCATAGAAACGATTCTATAATCGCAAAAATTATTTAAACAATCAATAAATTTTGAAGTTTTTATCGGCATTATTTGATGTTCATTAACTATTATTTTAGAAATTTTTAGATTTTTATTTTTTATCGATTCCAAGGAGCAAAGAGTATGACTTATAGCTCCTAAATAATTTGAGGTGACTAATAAAATTGGAAGTTTTAAAGCCTGCGCCAGATCTAAAAAAGTAAAATTATTATTTATCGGCGTCATTACTCCGCCAGCACTTTCAATTAATAATTTTTTATGATTCCTCTTTGATTCCTCAATATTTTTTAAACAAAATTCTATAATTTTATCTTGAGAAATATCCGCTAAAAAATTGGGAGAAACCGGTTTTTTAAAACGCCAAGGCGAAATTTTATCAAGATTATTTTTGTTTATTTTGAGGTTTAAAGCATTTAAAATTCTTTCACTATCGGAATTTCCATCGCCATTGAAGCCTGTTATTACAGGCTTTATCGCATAAAAATCGGAATTTTTTTGACATAGATTTTCAACTAAAAAAGTTTTGCCAATATCGGTACCAACCGCCAAAACTATGTAAGATTGTTCTTCGAGCATTATTGTAAGTTTGAGAATGTACTATAAATCGGACCGAACACCGCAACCGCAATCCACGCAATCATGCCACCCATCACGATGGTGATTGTAGGTTGAATTAAGGACACAATTCTTTCGATCGAATCATTAATTTCTTTGTCATAGAAATATTTAATATTCTTCAAGGAAGATTCCATGTTACCACTTTCCTCGCCGACTTTAAACATTCTCACCACTAAGTTTGGAAAGAATTTAGTAGAGGAAATTGAGCCTGAAAGCGACTGACCGTCGGAAACTTGTTGACGCACAAAAGCAATTCCACTTTTTATTGCTTTATTTTTTAAAGTTACACTGGAGGAGTCAAGACATTCAAGCACTCCAAGACCACTTTTAAAAGTCATTGCGAAGAATTGGCAAAATTTAGCCGATTCGATTTTAGTTATGATTGGTCCAAAAATTGGCATTTTGAGCTTTAAATAATCAATTTTTACGTGAAGTTTTGGGAATCTCTCGAGAATTTTAAAAACCGCCCAGATGCTTGGTGGAGTAGTGATAATTATAAACCAATATTCTTGCACAAAATTTGAGAATTTTATCAAGGCAACAGTAAGAAATGGTAAACCGATATTTTGTGCAGATAAGAATCCCGTAACCTTCGGAACGACGACCGCAGTCATAACGCCGAGAACGACGAACATCAAAATTATACCAAATAACGGACCAAGAATGGCTTTACGAGTTTTTCGACGAATTTCGATATTCCATTTAATATCATCAATAATATTGGAAAAAGAGTTTGATAAATTACCGGTTTTTTCACCCATCGCAATCAAACCAATATAAGTGGGCTTGAATATGTCGGGACGTTTAGCGAGTGATTCTGAAAATAGATTACCATTTTTAATCGATTCGTAAATTTCTTGCATCAAATTTTTAATTTTTGAAGAATCTGCCGTTTCTTTTAAATCTTGTATGGAGTCGATGATCGAAACGCCCGCGCGGTCAAGCTGTTCAAGGTGAATAAAAATTGTGACCAATTCTGCACTTTTTAGACCGCCAAATAAAGTAGCTCCGCGATTTTTTTCTTCGCGATAAGAAACTAATTCTAAAGAGCTTGATTTAAGTAATGACATCAACTCAGATGGGTTATCGGCGGCAATTTTGCCACTAATATATTTTCCTTCTTGATTAATTGCCTTATATTTAAAATTAGCCATTTTTATTTTATTTTTTTCATTCTTTTTAAAATCATTTCACGTTTTAAAGAAGAGATTTTGTCAACAAAAGTAATGCCATTTAGGTGATCAATTTCATGCTGAAGACATGTTGCCGAAATTCCATTAAACTCTTTTACTTGTTTTTCGCCATTAAAGTCAAGATATTTTAATTTAATCGAGTCAGGACGAATCACCTCAGCTCTCGCCCCTGGAAAAGATAAACAACCCTCGTTAAAAGATGAATTATTTTTTGAAAATTCAACAATTTCGGGATTAATAAAATATTGTGGATTGGGATTTTTAACATGAACTCCCGAGCACCCTTCTTCACCATGATGGTGATGGTGGTGATCATCGATTTCATAATCGATATCCATCACTAAAACTCTTTTTAAAACTCCCACCTGAACGCTGGCTAAGCCAATTCCATTTTCTTCATACATGGTTGCAACCATATTTTTCATAAACTCTCTTAATTCATCATCAACCTTCTCAACTGGCTTGGAGATTTTTTTAAGCAATGGATCTGGCGCAATAATTAATGGTAAAATTTTCATATTAATTTTCTAAAATTTTATTACAAACTTTCTTTAAAGTTAACGGATAAATCTCATGCTCTTTAATTAAAATTTTTTGCGATAAGGTTTCAATATTATCATCTGGACTAACCGGCACTTGAGCCTGCATTATAATTGGTCCGTCATCCATTTCGACCGAAACAAAATGCGTGGTACAACCTGAAATTTTTGCTCCAGATTTTAAAGCATCTTCAACCGCATTCGCTCCCTTAAAATCAGGAAGCAAAGATGGATGGATATTAATTATTTTATTTTGCCATTTATCAACAAACCATTTGGAGAGTAGTCTCATAAAGCCTGCCAAACAAATTATTTCCACATCATATTTTATAATTTCTTGATGCAAAACCTTGTCAAATTCTTCGCGAGGATTTTCAAATTTTGCGAAATTTTTATGCTCAATAACAAAAGTTTTAATTGATTTAGATTTAGCGTATTCAAGCCCTAAGGCATCGGATTTATTGGTTCCAATTACTATTATTTCAGCGGGAAAATTTGGATTTTCGCAAGCTTCGATCAATTTTTGCATGTTCGATCCGCGTCCCGAAATTAATATCGCTACTTTAATTTTTTCCTTCATAATTAAAATAAACTATTCAGAGATTCGAACATTAAATTGCCATCATTTGAACCGGTATTTTTATCAACCGCCCTTTCAGGATGAGGCATCATTCCTAAAATATTTTTTGCTTCATTGAAAACTCCGGCAATGTTAAAAATTGAGCCATTGGGATTTGAATCATCAGAGACATTGCCATTTTCATCAACATAGCGGAAAGCCACCAAGCCTTTATCTTCAATCATTTTGATTACATTTGGTTCGGCAAAAAAATTGCCATCCATGTGAGCGATTGGAATTTTAATAATTTGACGATTTTTATATTTTTTAGTGAAATCAGAATCATTATTTTCAACTCTTAAATTGACTTGGCGACAAATGAATTTCATTTTTTTATTACGCATCAAAACCCCCGGCAATAAATTACTTTCGGTTAAAATTTGAAAACCATTACAAATTCCAAGAATTCTAACCCCTTTTTTCGAAAGCCTCTCAACCTCTTTCATTATTGGCGAAATGCTTGCCATGGCACCGCTTCGGAGATAATCGCCGAAAGAAAATCCTCCGGGAACAACGATTAAATCTAAATCATTATCTAGCGAAGTTTCGGTATGCCAAAGACGTTGAATTTTGGTGCTTACTTTTTGTAAAGCAACAACGGCGTCGCGATCACAATTGGAACCGGGAAAGGTTATAACGGCAGATTTCATCATTTAAAAATTTAATTAATTTTTTAAGATTTGATAAGAATAATCTTCGATAATTTTGTTAACTAACAATTTGTCGCAAATATCGTCGACAATATTTTTAATTTTTTCTTGATCATTTTCATTAATCTCGATATCGACAAATTTTCCTTGACGCACATTTGAAATTTGCGAATAGCCAAGATTTTTATTCAAAGAGGCTTCAATCGCCTTTCCTTGAGTATCTAAAACGGCCTTTTTAAGGGCGATATTAATTCTGATTTGCATAATTTAAAAATTAATTTTTAAGCGATTCGCAACTTCTTGATAAGCTTCAACCAAGCCACCTAAATCACGACGAAAACGATCTTTATCAAGTTTTTCGGAAGTGTTTTCATCCCATAATCTACAACTATCGGGACTAATTTCATCCGCCAATAAAATTTGATTTTTATTTTCTACATCAAAACCAAATTCTATTTTAAAATCAACTAATTTAATTTTAATATCTTTAAATATTTTTTGTAAAATTTCATTAATTTTTAAAGAATAATCTTTGATTTCTTGTAATTGATTTTTGTTAATAATTTTCAAAACATTAATGGCATGATCATCATTGATTAGAGGATCCCCCAGCGCATCATCTTTATAACAAATTTCAAAAATTGGCGCCAATAATTCACGACCCTCTTCGATTCCAAGCCTTTTAGCCATTGAGCCGGCTGAGATATTACGAATTATCACTTCGAGCGGAATAATTTTGACTTTTTTAATTAATTGCTCACGCTTGTCGAGTCTTTTTATAAAATGAGTTGGAATATTTTCGTGAGCGAGTTTAAGCATAATAAACTCAGAAATAACATTATTAAGAACGCCCTTCCCTTCAATTACGGCTTTTTTTTGAGCGTTGAAAGCGGTGGCATCATCTTTGAAATATTGCACTAACAAATTTGCATTTTCGGTTGAGTAAAGAATTTTGGCTTTACCTTCATATATTTTGTCAATTTTTTGCATTTTATTCTTTAAAAAATATTGAAATTATTCCCATTTAGCGACTGGTGGCAGAGACATTAAAATTGCCTCAACATTGCCTCCCGTCATAAGTCCAAAGCGGGTTCCGCGATCATAAACTAAATTAAATTCCGCATAAAGACCACGTTTTTTTAATTGAAGTTCGCGCTGTTGTTCAGTAAATTTTTTTGACATATGACGACGGACAATTTTAGGATAAATATCTAAAAAAGCCAAGCCAATATTTTTAGTAAATTCGAAATCATTTTCAAAATTTTCGGTATTTAAATAATCATAAAAAATTCCGCCAACACCTCTGGCAACATTACGATGCTTGATAAAAAAATATTCGTCGCACCATTTTTTATATTTTTCGTAATAAGTTGGGTCCGAAGAATCGCAAGCTTTTTTTAATGAAGCATGAAAATCTATGGTATCTTGAGCGTTTTCAATTGAAGGATTGAGATCGGTTCCGCCCCCAAACCAAGTTTTTTGAGTGCAAATAAAACGCGTGTTCAAGTGAATAGCGGGCACAAGTGGCGACTTCATGTGAGCAACTAAAGATATTCCGCTTGCCCAGAATCTTGGATCCTCTTTGGCTCCGGGAATTTCATTGCGAAATTCAGGACTAAATTCGCCATAAACTTCAGAAAAATTTACCCCGACTTTTTCGAAAACATTACCTTTCATCATCGAAATTTCGCCATATCCACCATCACTATCGGGACGAGAATTTTCTTGGCGATTCCAATTTTTTCTTTCAAATTTTCCGGGATATTTTTTATCAAATTCTTCTTCAATTCTTTCAAATTCAAAACAAATTCCATCGCGTAAATAACGAAACCAATCTGAGCATTTTTTTTGTTTTTCTTCAAGATTCATTGTTATATAAATTAAAATTAATGAATTAAGAAACTTATTTTAAAATAAATTTTTTTAAATAAAATCAATTTTGTTACTATTTAATTATTTTTTTGAAAATGAATTTAAAATCGAGTTTTTTACAAGAATTTTCTGAGCGTGGATATTTGGCGCAATGCACTGATTTATCAAGGCTTGATGAAGTTTTTTCACAACAAAAAATTAGCGCTTATATTGGCTTTGATTGCACCGCAAAAACTCTTCATGTTGGCAGTTTAATTCAAATAATGATTTTAAGATTGTTACAAAAACATGGTCACCAAGCCATAATTTTACTTGGCGGAGGAACTACAAAAATCGGCGATCCTTCTGGCAAAGACGATGCAAGGCAAATTTTAGATTCGAATAAAATTAATGAAAATTTAAGCGGAATTCTCAAAACTTTACAAAAATTTATAAATTTTCGAGAAAATAAAGCAATTCTGATTAATAATGATGATTGGTTAAAAAATCTTAACTATGTTGAGTTTTTACGTGAAATTGGTAAACATTTTTCAATCAATCGCATGCTCACCTTTGATTCAGTTAAATCAAGGCTCGAGCGCGAACAACCACTTTCTTTTCTTGAATTTAATTACATGATTTTACAAGCTTTTGATTTTTATGAACTTTACAAAAATCATGATTGCATCCTACAAATTGGCGGATCTGACCAATGGGGAAATATCGTTAATGGCGTTGAACTCATTAGAAAATTAAGTTTTGAAAAAAATTCGTTGGCAAATTCCAAAAAAGCCGAGGCTTTTGGTTTAACTTCGCCATTATTAACAACTTTTGATGGTAAAAAAATGGGAAAAACCGCCGATGGCGCAGTTTGGCTCGACGAATCAACGCTTTCGCCTTTCGATTATTTCCAATATTTTCGCAACACTCACGATGGCGACGTTATAAAATTCTTAAAATTATTCACCGATTTACCGCTCGAAGAAATTAAAAAACTTGAAAATTTGCAGGGTCAAGAAATCAACAAAGTCAAGGAGATTTTGGCATTTGAAACTACCAAAATTTGTCACGGCGAAGAAATTGCTAACCAAATTTTAAACAAGGCTCGTGAAATTTTTCTACAAAAAAATGCCGAAGCTTTTGAAGAAAAAATTATTACAATTGATGAAGGAAATCCCAAAAAATTAGTTGATATAATTTTTGAGATTAAGGCTACAGAATCAAAGGCTGATGCTAAAAGATTAATTGAGGGAAAAGCGGTTAAAATTAACAATGAAATTATTGTGGATATAAATCACTCGATCAATAATAAAAATGCTTTCGATTTATCGATTGGCAAGAAGAAATTTTTTAAAATTATAATCAAATAATATGTCGGATAAAATAATTGGAGTTGGTAATGCCATCGTTGATTTTCTAGCTAAAGCTGAAGATAATTTTTTAACAAAATTCGAAGTTGAAAAAGGTTCGATGCAATTAATTAATCAAGATTTTGTCGAAAATTTAAGTCATTTATCTATCGAAAAATTTAGTTCGGGAGGTTCGGTTGGAAATACAATCGCAACTTTAGCTCAACTGGGCAACGAGGTTGATTTTATTGGCGTCGTCGGTGATGATGAAACTGGAAAAAAATTTATTAGTGATATTAAAAAAAGTGGTGCAATTTTTAACGGAAAAATTTTATCAAATCAAAAAACCGCTTCTTCTTTCATTTTGGTAACTCAAGACGCCCAACGAACTATGCTTACTCATTTGGGTTGCGCTTCTAGAATTGAAGAATCTCATTTCAATGAAAATGATTTTAAAAATGCTAAAATTTTATATATCGAAGGCTATTTGTGGGACGCTTCACAAACTATTTTGGCATTAAAAAAATCTATCGATTTGGCGAAAAAAAATAATGTTAAAATTGCTTTTTCTTTATCCGATTCTTTTTGCGTTGAACGTCATCACGAAGATTTTTTAAACCTAATAAAAAATGATGTTGATATATTGTTTTCAAATGAAGCCGAAGCTCTAAAATTAACTCAATTAGAGATTTTTAATCAAGAAAAAATTCAGCAATTTTTTGCAAAAATAAATCCCAATATTATCGTGGCTTTAACTCGAAGTGAAAAGGGTTGTGTAATTATAAAAAAAGATAAAATTTTAGAAATTCCTACAAAAAAAGTTGAAAAAATTGTTGACACTACAGGAGCAGGCGATAATTTTGCGAGTGGTTTTTTATATTATTTTGTTCGTAATTTCGACCTACAAAAATGTGGCGAATTTGGTAATCTTCTTGCTGGAAAAATAATTCAACAATTTGGGGCTAGATTTAATGCCGATGAAATAAAATTATTAAAATAAATTTTTTAAAAATGACTTTGTGGACTACTAAAGAGATAACCGAAGCATTGGCTGATGAGTTAAAAAATTCAATCAATAATTCAGAAAATTTTTCTATCGAAAATGTTTTTATCGATAGTCGTAAAAAAGTTTTTGCTGGGCTTTTTATTGCCCTTAAAGGTGAAAATACCGATGGTCACAAATATCTTGCGCAAGCCTTTGAAAATGGCGCTAATTTTGCGATCGTTGAAAACATTCCCGAAGAAATTAAAAACTCCGATTTTGCTTCACGTTTAATTTTAGTGAAAAATACTTACAAAGCGCTCGATAAACTCGCCGAATTTTCACGAAAAAGAACCAAAGCAAAAATCATCGCTTTAACTGGTAGTGTTGGAAAAACTGGCACTAAAGAAATGCTAAAATTAGCATTTTCAACTCAAGGAAAAACTTTTGCTAATTCTGGAAATTTTAATAATCACATTGGCTTACCGCTTTCATTATCAAACCTCGAAGCCGATTGCGAATATGCGATTTTCGAAATGGGCATGAATCATTTAAATGAAATAATTCATCTTTCAAAAATTGCCCGTCCTCATGTTGCAATCATTACCAATGTTGGGCCAGTTCACATTGAATTTTTCAAAAATGAACAAGAAATTGCTTTGGCAAAATCTGAAATTTTTGCTGGCTTAGAAGAAAATGGAATTGCTATTCTAAATGTTGATAACATTCATTTTGAATTTTTAAAAAAACAGGCTGAATCCTACGGCATCATAGATTCAAAATTAATATCTTTTGGCAATAAAAACCCAGCTGATTATCAAATTAACGAAATAACAATATCGGAATCTTCTCTTTCAAAAATTGAAGCAAAAACTAAAAACTCTCAAAAAATTTCCTATCTTACGGGATGTTCAAACCAAGCGGTAAATTTTAACTCAATAATAGTGGTTGCTTGCCTCGATTTAATCGGCAAGGATTTAAATTCTGGATTGGCTATTTTGAAAAATTTTTCGAGCTCGGAAGGGCGCGGAAAAGTAAGCGATATAATGGTTGATGGTAAAAAAATTACTTTAATCGATGACACCTACAACGCCAGCATTTTATCAATGAAAGCTGGATTGCAAAATTGTGAAAAATTAAAAAATATTTTGCATAAAAAAAGAATGATTTGCGCGCTTGGCGATATGCTTGAGCTTGGCGAAAAATCTTTAGAAATTCATCGTGAAGTTTTGGATTTCGTAAAAGAAAAAAGCTTCGACCAAATTATTTTGGTTGGCAAACAAATGGACCAAGCTAATCAAAATATCAAACTAAAAAATTCTAAAAATTACCCAGATTCTTCATCGGCAAGTTGCGATTTTGCAAATATTTTAAACGATGGCGACATTGTTTATATTAAAGGCTCTCGCGGTACAAAAATGGAAAAAATTATTGAAAAATTAACCTTAAAAACCAGTGCTCACTAGTCTTCTAATTTTTAAAAATTTATGGTTTAAAGCCTTTATTTGTCTAGCCTCCTCCTATTTAATAGGTTTTTTTTCAATTCGCAAATATGTGGCGATTATGAATAAAAAAAATCTATTTCAACCTATTCGCTCGGATGGTCCCGAGTCGCATTTGAAAAATAAAAAACGCACTCCAACTATGGGTGGAATTTTTATAGTTTTAGCAACTTTGATAACCACTTTTTTATTCATCGATATTTTTAATCGCTATATTCTAGTGATTTGTTCGATCATGATTTGCTTTGCATCAATTGGTTTAATTGACGATTTAATGAAAGTCGTTTTTAAAAATACCAAAGGTTTTCGTGGCAGTTATCGCCTCATTATTCAATTCGCAATTATTGGTTTAGCTTTTTTGTGGCTTAATTTAATTGATCCAATTCATGCTACGGGTGATATATTTTTTCCACTAGGATCGCATCATTATTTAACTTTAAATTTGTCGCTTTACATAGTTTTTGTAACGATTGTGATAGTCGGTTCATCGAACGCCGTTAATTTAACCGATGGCTTAGATGGTTTGGTTTCGGTGCCGGCTATTATAAATTTAATTTGCTTAATATTGTTAATTCACGCCTCATCAACTCGTGAATTAGCTTCAAAATTCAATGTTCCGCATGTTTTATTTTCGGGTGAAATTATATTTTTTTGCATAGCTTTGATCGGTTCGATTTTAGCATTTTTAACTTTTAATTTAAAGCCCGCCAAAATATTTATGGGCGATGTCGGAAGCCTTGGAATTGGCTCTGTTCTTGGCATGATTGCCATAAT
>JBIIBR010000174.1:0-2933 GCA_044239285.1 Rickettsiales bacterium
ACCCGCTTCAAAATATGATTTTAATTTTATAGTTCCTTGTTCGGCTTCAGGCTTGATAATTCAGGGTGAAAAAGATGAAATAACCAAAGAGCAAGATTCGGCTCGACTTGCCGAAAAACTTTCAGCGCGCGATGGAGCTGAAATTGCTTATCAAATGGTTCCAAATGCTGATCATTTCTTTAAAGAACAAATGCCTGAATTTGAAGAGGCGATTGATAATTATATCAAAAGTCGCTTGATGATTGATTCTTCAAAGGTTCGTAAAGTAAAACGCGATCGTCGTCGTCGTCGTAAAAAGAAAAATATCGCCGAAATCAAGCCAGAGCGTAACCATAATCCGGTTAAATCACTTACTTTATTTGAAATCTAAGATTAATTTATAGATTTTAAGGGTGACTTCAATTCAAAGACTTTATCAATTTTAAAAAGCTTGCAGTTTTTAAATAGATTCAATTTTAAAATTGATAATTAAGTAATATTTAAAATCAAAAAATTATTAAATTTAGGATTTAACAATTGCGTTTTCAACCTTGAATCCCAAAGCTTCATTCGCATAATTCAATTTAACATTTTGTCCGTCAACAAGCTCTCCGCGCAGAATTTTTTCCGCCAAAATATTTTCAATTTCACGTTGAATTACGCGCTTTAATGGTCGCGCTCCATATTGCGAATCGTAACCCTTTGAAGCCAAATAATGTCGAGCATTTTCATCGAGTTGAAGAGAAATATTGCGGTTCGCTAATCTATTCGCCAACTTAGAAAATTGGACATCAACGATCGCATCCATATCGCTACGATTTAACTTATTAAACATAATAATTTCATCGAGGCGATTCAAAAATTCGGGTCTAAAATGCGACCTCACAACTTCCATTGCTTTTTCTTGAGATTTAACTTTGTTAGTTAAGTCCTCATCATCTTCATCAATTTCGGTTAAAAATTGTGAACCAAGATTAGAAGTTAAAATAATTATAGTATTAGTGAAATTAACAATATTGCCGTGAGAATCGGTGAGACGACCATCGTCAAGGACTTGCAACAAAATATTAAAAACATCGTGATGGGCTTTTTCAACTTCATCAAATAAAATTACTTGATAAGGGCGACGGCGCACCGCTTCAGTCAAAGCTCCGCCTTGTTCATAACCAACATAGCCGGGAGGAGCGCCAATCAATCTCGCTACTGCATGTTTTTCCATAAATTCACTCATGTCGATGCGCAGTAAAGCGCTCTCATCATCAAAAATAAATTCAGCAAGAGCCTTTGAAACTTCTGTTTTGCCGACTCCCGTCGGTCCTAAAAATAAAAATGAACCAATTGGACGTTTAGCATCTTGAAGCCCTGCCCTTGCTCGTCTCACCGCATTGGAAATTGCCGTTAAAGCGTAATCTTGTCCGACCACTCTGTTACGTAATAAATCTTCCATTTTTAACAGCTTTTCTTTCTCGCCCGAAATAATTTTATCAAGCGGAATTCCGGTAATTTTAGCGATAATATTGGCGATATCATCTTCTGAAACTGCTTCACGCAAAATATTATCACTCGACGACGCTTCGAGTTTTAATAATTCATTTTGATATTCAGGAATTTTGCCGTAAGTAATTTCTCCTGCCTTAGCTAAATTGCCTTCTCTTTGAGCTTTTTCAAGCTCAAATTTAGCGTTTTCAATTCGGCTTTTTAATTCATTAATTTTGACTCTTTTCATTTTTTCAGCTTGCCATAAACTCGACATTTCCGCTGATTTTTTTTCAAGAGCAAGAAGTTCTCCGGAAATTTTTTTCAAACGCTCTTTTGAAGAATTATCCTCCTCTTTTTTTAATGCTTCGCTTTCGATTTTTAATTGAATAATTTTGCGATCGATTTCGTCGAGTTCGGTTGGCTTGGAATCGAGTTCGATTTTTAATGCACTCGCCGCCTCATCCACTAAATCAATGGCTTTGTCAGGCAAATAACGATCGGTAATATAACGATTTGAAAGTATTGCGGCCGCAATCAAAGCCGAATCTTTAATTTTTATGCCGTGATGAACTTCGTATTTTTCTTTGATACCACGCAAAATTGAAATAGTGTCTTCGACCGTTGGCTCTTCTGTGTAAACCGCTTGGAATCGACGCGCTAAAGCCGGATCTTTTTCGATATATTTACGATATTCATCAAGAGTTGTGGCGCCGATGCAATGAAGAGTCCCGCGAGCTAAGGCAGGTTTTAAAAGATTAGATGCATCCATGGCGCCATCAGTTTTACCGGCTCCAACTAATAAATGAAGCTCATCGATAAATAAAACTATGTCATCATTATTTTCAATTTCATTTAAAACCGCTTTTAATCTTTCTTCAAATTCTCCACGAAATTTAGCACCGGCAATTAAAGCCCCCATATCGAGCGCCATTAATTTTTTATTTCTCAAACTTTCGGGCACATCCCCATTAATCATTCTAACCGCCAAACCCTCGACAATCGCGGTTTTGCCGACTCCGGGTTGCCCGATTAAAACTGGATTATTTTTAGTTCGTCGCGATAAAACTTGCATGGCTCGACGAATTTCTTCATCGCGACCGATAACGGGATCGATCTTACCCTCCCGAGCTTTTTTGGTTAAATCTTGCGCGTATTTTTCTAATGAACGATAAGTATTTTCCGACGAAGATGAAGTGGCTTTTTTACCGGCACGAATAGTTTGAATTGCTGTTCTTAAGGCTTGAACGCTAACGCCTGCAACCTTCAAAGCCAAGGCTCCCTGATTAGTTTCATCTTCTAAAATTGCTTGCAATAAAATTTCAATCGATACGAATTGATCTTGATTTTTTTGCGCTAATTTTTCGGCAAGCATTAAAACTTTTGCTAATTCTTGCGACATTGATATTGAAGATGCCCCACTGCCATCGACTTCCGGAATTTTCTGTAAAGATTGTGAGATTTCGGCTTTCAAAATT
>JBIIBR010000019.1:0-11008 GCA_044239285.1 Rickettsiales bacterium
CATTATTTTTAATTTAAATCAAAAATTATTAAAAATTGTAAAGTAATCCGATTTTAGCAACTCGCAGATAGACATTAAATTGATTACTATGCGCATTATCATCGGCATAAATTTCGGAATTATTAATATTATAATTTTTGTAAACTTCGTTTGCTTTAAAATTATTATAAATCAAATATTCCGCGTTCAATAAAAAACGTTCCGATACTTTTATTTTTGCTCCAAGACCGAAAAAAGAATCGATTGTTGAATTACGCATAATGGCGAATGGATCTTTTTGATTACGATCTAGCAAATATTGCCTAACGTCGACCGCACCCTGAGAAGCTTCTTCAATAGTCTGGTAATAAGGTTTATTAAAATTATTTACGGGATATACAGAATTGCGATTAGAATAATCAATTCTTGAAATTCCGACAAAAACAAAGGGGGCAAAATTTGGATTAACGTCATATCCGAAATTAATTTTGCCACCGTAAGTTTTATGAATTTTTAAAAATTCATGCCCATAACGCCAAGGAGATCTTCCATTATACACTGGATTATCTTGGGTGTTATATTCGATAAATTTTTTTATATTATTATATTCAAAAAATAATTCGGGAGCCAAAAAAAATCCACGATAATTTAGAGCATAATAATATTTCAATCCAAAACTATTTTTATATTTTTCCATACCCTCTGATTTGAAAAATTTTCCCGTGTTAACATTATTTCTTCCTAAAATCGAGTTAGCAAAATATCTAAGATTGGTATTAATAAAATCAACGCCAAAATAATTACCAACGGTGCGAGATTTTGATTTTTTGCGAATCTCCGTCACTTCTTGATATTCGCTTATAATTGTAGATTTAAATTCACTTTTATTTTCAGCTTTATTATTTGCGTTGATTGAGCTGTTTTTATTTGAATTTTTAAGAATGGAATAACGTTGCTTGATATCATCAAATTCATTAGAATTTTGCTGATTTTTTATAAATAGTTTTGATTTTTTAATATTTGAATAATCGGCTTTATCTTGTTTATAAATTTCGTAATATTTATTAAAATCTTGTGCATTCAAATTTGACATCGTTACAAACAAAACCGCCAAAGTTAATGTTATAATTTTTTTCATTATTCTAAAATTTTATTTTTTTAACTTACATATTAAAGGGCTTGTATAAATATACAAGTTTTTTTATTAAGTTATGCTTTGATATAATTTTATTAAATCATTTTTTCAAAAATTAAAAAACATCATTTTAATTGCTAAAAAATTTTATAAAAATTAAATTTATATCCCCACCAATAATTTTACTTCCCGTTTTTATTTCAATTTTATCAATAGATTTGAAATAAAACAAAAATTACTAAATAAATTTATACCTTTATGCAAAAAAAATTATTGTCTTTTCTATTTATCACCGCGATTACTTATTCATGCTCTAAGGGATTATCACAAAAAGATGATATAGCTAAATCTAGCGATAAAATTCAAGTCAATTCCGCTAATAAAAATCAAATCAATGAAATTGCTCGCAAAACAATTTATTTTGATACCAATAATTATACTTTAAATGAAGAAAAAAATGATTTATTAAAGAAAGAAATTTTGCCTTTAATAAAATCAAATGAAAAAGTTACCATAATCGTTGAAGGCCATTGCGACGAAAGAGGTTCAAATCTTTATAATAAAAAATTGGGTAAAAAAAGAGCCGAGTCGATTAAAAAATTCTTAGTTAAATCTGGATTTAAATCTTCAAAAATTTCGGTTGTTTCTTATGGCGAAAACAAACCTGTTGATTTAGGTCACGATGAAAATGCTTGGTCAAAAAATCGTCGCGGGGAAATCGTTTTATTTAATTAATTTATAAAAACTTTAAATAATTACGACAATAAAAAAGCCTCATTTTTTTAAAAATATGAGGCTTTTTTTGATTTTATTATTATGAAAAATTTACTTAATCATTAATTTTGCAACATCGAGCATTCTAACTGAGAAAGCCCATTCATTATCATACCAAGAACAAACTTTGACCATATTGCCACCGATAACTTTAGTTTGCGTAGCATCAAAATTTGAACTAATATTGCTATGATTAAAATCAATCGACACTAGAGGCTCATCGATATAACTCAAAACTCTTTGCATATCGCCTAGAGAAGCGTTTTTAATAATCGAATTTATTTCGGCAATTGAAGTGTTATTTTTAGCGATAAAATTTAAATCGACCATTGAAACATTTGGAGTTGGAACTCTGATGGCAACGCCGTCAAGTTTGCCGTTAAGCTCGGGTAAAACTAACCCAATTGCCTTGGCCGCTCCAGTTGAAGTTGGAATCATCGACATTGCACAAGCGCGAGCGCGACGCAAATCTTTGTGAGTGTTATCTACAATATTTTGATCATTAGTGTAAGCATGAATGGTGGTCATAAAACCCTTTTCAATGCCAATTTTATCATTTAAAATTTTAGCAATTGGAGCCAAGCAATTTGTGGTGCAAGAGCCAATTGAAATAACATGATCATCTTTAGTTAAACTATTGTGGTTAACTCCATAAACAATTGTTTTGACTGAATCTTCTTTGGCGGGAGCCGAAATAATAACTTTCTTAGCACCCGAAGTGATGTGCTGATAAGCATCATCATATTTCGTAAAAGCTCCCGTGCATTCAAAAACAACATCAATATTATGCTCTTTCCAATTTAATTTTTTGGGATCGCGTTCCGCCGTTAAAATAATTTTTTTATTATCGACAAATAAATTATGATCACGAATTTCAACCGCATGATTGAAGCGACCATGCACTGAATCATATTTCAAAAGATGAGATATGGTCTCAATTGGAGCTGATCCATTAACCGCAACGATTTCAAAATCATCACTCATTTTTTCTTCATAAATTGCACGAATAATTGCGCGACCAATTCTTCCGGGACCATTAACTGCGATACGAATTTTTTTTGACATAAAATTAAATTATTTGTTAAAAACTTTGCTAGAGTAGTATTCAAGCGCCTTAATAAAATCTTTCAGATTTAATTTGACGGTAATTTCTTTCTCAGAATTATTAACATTAAACCTTAAAAATAAATATTCACCATTTTTCATTTGCGAATATAAAGTATTTTTTTGCTGAGCACTAATTGGCATCAAGCCAAACTCTTTCTGCGAAGCGTTTTGCGATAAAATTAAATCATTTTTATCCACTCGAATTTTAGCAAAACTATCAATTTTTATTTTTGGAATAATAATAAAAAATTCATTGGCAAAGTGATTTGTTGGTTGCAATGAAATTACCGAAGAATTATCGTAAAATCTGGAAGCAATTTTGCAATGAGCCGAACTCATCATGTCGTCAATTTCGCAATAAACTTTCCAATCGCCAAAAGTTTTTTCTTCGTTGCGCAATTCGATAATTTCAGCTTGCGCAATGTTTTTAAAAATTAGAATATGGAATATTGTAAAAATAAAAATCAAAAAACTTTTTTTAGAAAATGATAATAATTTCATATTTACTGTTAATTTTTGTTTGTATAAGTGGCTTGTCCGGCTTATTTTTATTCAAAGATTAAATCAAAAAAATTTCTTCTTTATCGGTGGCATATAGTGGCTTAATAGCCCTACTTTCCTTAATTGCCCACAATAATAATCTTCTTGAAAAAACATTAACCTTCTTTATAAGTCTTTTATTAATTTTTTCAATTAATTTAATGATTGCAATCGGAATTATTAAAAATATTGGGGATATAAAAAACTCGGATCAAACTTCTTAAGCAAACACAAATTTCAAAAATTATTAATTTTTATGAAATGAAGCCCTCCCCGCTTGCGGAGAGGGACTTGAGGCGATGGGTAAAAAATTATTTATTTAGAATTTTGATAAAATTGTGGGGCTTGGAATCCATATCCATAACCATTACCTCTTTTATCTTCTTGATAGCATGCACTATTTGAAGCGAGAGTAAAAAATAAAATTAGCGTTGAAATTTTAACGATATTTTTTTTAATTATTTTGTGTAATTTATTCATAAATTAGATTATTTTGTTGTTATAATTACTTTTAATTTTTAACAAAATATTTCAATATATAAAATTATTAGTGGTTTTTTGATAAAATTAATAATAATTGTTTCAATTTGTGAATTTAAAAGATTATTAAGTTTATTAAATAATTAAAAAATTTATTTAGCGTAACGTCAATTCTATTTTTTGTTTTTTAAAACCGCTCGCGCCGCCGAGAGCCTTGCGATTGGAACGCGATATGGCGAACATGAAACATAATGCAAACCAACATCGTTACAAAATTCAATCGAAGCGGGGTTGCCACCATGCTCTCCGCATATTCCAAGCTTAATATCGGGACGAGTTTGTTTGCCTTTTTGCGTCGCAATTTTTATTAACTCACCAACTCCTTCTTGATCAAGTTCAGCGAACGGATCTTTTTCTAAAATGCCCGCTTTTTGATAATGACCCAAGAAATTTCCCGCATCATCGCGCGATAAACCAAAAGTTGTTTGCGTTAAATCATTAGTTCCAAAGCTAAAAAATTCTGCTTCTTCGGCAATTTTATCGGCAACTAAAGCCGCTCTAGGCAATTCAATCATCGTGCCCACCATATATTTTAGCTCAATGCCCGATTCGGCGACCACGGCTTTTTCGGTATCAACCACTAATTGACGCATGATTTGAATTTCTTTGCGCGTTGCAACCAAAGGGATCATCACTTCGAGCAAGACATCTTTTTTAGTTTCTTTTTTTACAATTGTCGCCGCTTCAAAAATAGCACGAGCTTGCATTTCATAAATTTCTGGATAAGAAATTCCGAGCCTACAACCGCGATGACCAAGCATCGGATTTTGCTCTTGTAATTGTTGCGTGCGATGCTTAACGTAATCAACTTCAACGCCGGCAACCTTCGCCACTTCTTGAATTTCACTTTCTTTATGTGGTAAAAATTCATGAAGTGGAGGATCGAGCAAGCGAATGGTAACTGGCAATCCCGCCATAATTTTGAATATTTCAACAAAATCTTTTCTTTGCATTGGCAATAATTTTGCCAAAGCTTTTTTGCGTCCTTCAACCGTTTCCGCCAAAATCATTTCGCGCACCGAAATGATGCGATCTTCATTGAAAAACATATGTTCGGTTCTACATAATCCGATTCCTTCGGCACCAAAATCGCGCGCCACTTGGCAATCAAGCGGAGTTTCGGCGTTAGTTCGCACTCTAAGTTTGCGCACTTCATCCGCCCACAGCATGATGGTTTCAAAATCACCCGATAAATTTGGTTTTAATGTTGGAACATTGCCCAAAATTACATCGCCATTTGAGCCATTGATGGTAATTAATTCGCCTTCTTTAACTTTAACGCCATTGGCAATAAAAAATTTACCGGCATTGTCAACATGCAAACCGATCGCACCCGAAACACAAGGTGTTCCCATGCCTCGTGCTACAACCGCGGCGTGCGATGTCATGCCACCGCGTGCCGTTAAAATTCCTTGCGAAACATGCATGCCCTTGATGTCTTCGGGGCTGGTTTCAACTCGCACTAAAATAACTTTATCGCCATTTTCGAAGCGACGCTCAGCCTCTTGCGAAGAAAAAACTACGATGCCCGAAGCCGCACCGGGAGAAGCGGGCAAGCCTTTAGCAATGTTATTAACTTTTGCTTTTGGATCAAGAGTTGGATGCAAAAGTTGATCAAGACTGGCTGGATCAATTCGAAGTAAAGCTTCATTTTTATCAATCAATTTTTCATTCACCATATCAACCGCAATTTTTACGGCAGCGTGGGCTGTGCGTTTACCAGAGCGGGTTTGAAGCATCCATAATTTTTTATTTTGGACGGTAAATTCGATATCTTGCATATCACGATAATGCAATTCGAGTTTTTTATAAATTTTTTCCAGCTCTAAAAAAACTTCGGGCATGGTTTCTTGCATCGAAGGCAAAACTGAATTTAGTTGCTCTTTGCCTTGAATCGTGATTGATTGCGGAGTACGGATTCCCGCCACCACATCTTCGCCTTGCGCATTAATTAAATATTCACCATAAAGTTCTTTAGCACCCGTTGATGGATTGCGCGTAAAGGCAACTCCCGTCGCCGAACTGTCACCCATATTTCCAAAAACCATTGATTGCACATTGACCGCCGTGCCCCATTCTGCAGGAATATTATTGATTGAACGATAAGTGATAGCGCGATCATTCATCCATGAAGCAAACACCGCTTCAATCGCTCCCCACAATTGTTGGTGAACATCTTGTGGAAAATCACGACCCAATTCATTTTTAACTTCAATTTTAAAAAGTTCGACAATTTCTTCGAGCTGTTCAGCATTCAAATCAGTGTCGGCGAGAGCTCCAAACTCTTGTTTTTTATCATCTAAAATTGTTTCGAAATTATAATGATCGACCCCCAAAACTACATCGGAATACATTTGAATAAAGCGACGATAAGAATCAAAAGCGAATCTTTTATTGTCGCTATTTTTCGCCAAAGCCAAAACAGTTTTATCATTTAAACCTAAATTCAAAACGGTATCCATCATTCCCGGCATTGAAGCGCGAGCACCCGAGCGCACCGAAAATAATAACGGATTTTTTTCATCGCCAAATTTAGCGCCAATTTTATTTTCAATTTGTGTTAAAGCTTTTTCGACTTCAATTTTTAATTCGGTTGGGAAAGATTTTTTGTTTTTGTAGTAAACGTCACAGACTTCGGTGGTAATAGTAAAGCCGAGCGGAACCGGCAAGCCCATTTTTGACATTTCTGCCAAATTGGCACCTTTGCCACCCAATAAATTTTTCATCGAAGCATCGCCTTCGGAATTGCCGTCGCCAAAAGAATATACGAATTTTTTAGAAGTCATTTGTGAAAAAAATTAAGCTTGAAAATATTTGTAAGTTAAATTTTGCCTAAATATTTAGATTTTGCAAATATTTTTTTTGGTCGTGCTAAAGCAACGACGGGATTTTTTTGGTCGTGCTAAAGCAACGACGGGATTTTTTAGAAGTCATTTGTGAGAAAAATTAAGCTTGAAAATATTTGTAAGTTAAATTTTGCCTAAATATTTAGATTTTGCAAATATTTTTTTTGGTCGTGCTATCGCAACGACGGGATTTTTTTGGTCGTGCTAAAGCAACGACGGGATTTTTTTGGTCGTGCTATCGCAACGACGGGATTTTTTAGGTCGTGCTAAAGCAACGACGGGATTTTTTTGGTCGTGCTATCGCTGGCGACGGGATTAATTCTTAATTGTGCTTTTGCGATAACCATAAACAAAATAAATAATAATTCCGAGCGTAGTCCAAATTGCAAAATAATGCCAATTGCGCGTCAATAATTCAAAGGTTAAATATCCACATGATAAAACCGCCAAAGGTCCGACTACAAAAACCCAAGGACATCTAAAACTTCTTTTTAAATTTGGTTGCTTAACTCGCAAAATCATCACCGCTAAAGCGACAACAATAAAGCCAAACAGAGTGCCGATACTCGTCATTTCACTTAAAGTCTCGAGTGAAAAAATTCCAGCGATTAAAGCAACTCCAAGAGTGGTAAGAACAACGCTTACATGCGGAGTATTATATTTTTTATGAATCGAACTTAATTTTTTTGGAAGCAAACCGTCGCGCGACATTACGAAAAAAATTCGTGATTGACCATAAAGCAAAACCAACAAAACCGAGGTGATTCCAGCAATCGCGCCCGTCGAAACTAGTGCCGAACCAATATTACTGCCATTATCGCGAAGCGCTCGAGCCAAGGGCTCGGGATTATTTAGCGTTGAGAAATTTACAATTCCATTCAGCACTAAAGCTACCGTGGCGTAAAGAATAGCGCAAACTCCGAGCGAAAAAATTATGCCAATTGGCAAATCTCTTTTGGGATTTTTACATTCTTCCGCCGTTGTCGCTACCGCATCAAAACCAATATAAGCGTAAAAAATCGCCGCCGCTCCCGCCATAACTCCGCCAAAGCCAAAAGGCATAAAATTACTATAATTTTCAAACTTAATCATTGGCGTTGCCACCACTAAAAAAATAAAAATTACCGCTAATTTTACAAAAACTAAAAGGCGGGTAAACTTTACGCCTTGGCTAGTTCCGACATAAAGCATTGCGCCAATTAATAACACAATTAAACTCGCTGGCAAATTTATAATTCCACCTTCACTCGTTGGTTTTGTAAGTAGTTCGGGCAACGAAATTCCTATTGTTTGCAAAATTCCAACCATATATCCCGACCAGCCATTGGCAACCGCCGACGCCCCAATGCCATATTCCAAAACCAAACCCCAACCAACTAACCACGCCACAAATTCACCGATTACCGCATAAGTGTAGGTGTAAGCACTGCCCGAAACCGGCACCATTGAAGCGATTTCGGCGTAAGCAAGTGCCGCAAATAAGCACGCCAAAGCACCGATTAAATAAGATAAAGCGATGGCTGGACCAGCATGAGTTGCTGACGCCGTGCCCGTAACCACAAAAATTCCCGTCCCGATTGTGCAACCAATGCCAATCATGATTAAATCAAAAGCAGTGAGTGATTTTTTGAAGGAATTTTTTTGCGAAGAAGCGATTAAAGCTTCGATTGATTTTTTACGAAAAATACTCATTTGAACAATTTTTAAAAATTAAAATTTTCTAAACTAAAATAAACTACGGTTTTAAACAATCTAGTAAAATTTTTTAAACGGTTTTTAAGATTATTAATAATTCTTGATAATTACATTTTTTACTTAAATATTGGTTAAAAATATTTTTAATTAATATTTATATTATAAAATGCTAAATCCTACACAAACAATCCATCAGCAAAAAAGCTCTCTAGGGATAGAAAAAATGAAAAAATTCTTTCAATTAATCTTAGATGAAAATGTTGAGGCTGTAAAAGCAGAAATTAATGAATACCCAGATATTTTAACCAAAACAAATGAAAAAAGTAATTTGACCCCATTTTTTTTTGCAATAAAAAATAATAAATTAAAAATTGTAGAAGCAATATCAGAAATATCTCCCCAGGTATTAAATCAAAAAATAAAAGAAATGACTCCATTTTTTTTTGCACTACAACAAAATAAAGTTGACATTGTTGATTTTTTAATCAAAGAAAATGCAAAAATTTTGGAATCCAGAGATGCGATCAATCAAAGTCCGCTTTTTTTTGTTGCAGCCCATATTAATCCAACAAAATTAAGAAATAATAATTTTTATGATTGTTTTTCTTGTTTTAGAGGTTCTCCTTCTAAAAAGGATGAAGATTTAGAAGATCGATTAAAAATTTTACAAATAATCGCCAAAAATCAATTTGGAAGAGAATTAAAAAGCAAAGAAATAAATAATCTTGTCAAATTAATTCACAACACTTCATTGCTAAAATTTTTTTTTCATCAAGACGGCGAGGGCTTTCGTGACAGAAAAATTATAAAAGAATTATTATCCCCCGCCTTAACTGAAATTCAAAAACAATCCACCTCTATTGAAGCTGAATTTTTAACAAAAAAAGACTTTGAATTATATAAAAAGTTTCTCTCAATTTATCAACAAATTCTTAGAGAAGATCAGCCTACCCTCAGTTATGTTGAAAAAGATAACGCCAAAAAACTAAAAATTTATGATTCACTTTTAGATGGTCATAGTTCTTACTTTATATTTCATGTGGATAATGAAAATTTATTAAGTGCGATCAGTTATTGCGACGGCAATAAAGCTTATCGCGATCGGTTTAATTTAGATTCTAATTATATAAATGGAATTTCGACTTATAAACTTCGAAAACCCAAAATCTTTTCTGAAGAATTTGCAAAATCCTTTGTAAGAAAAACATGTAAAAGCGGCAATTTAATCGAATTCTACACTAAAATAATAAGTGGAGAATCTTTTCCACTCGATACTTTCCATGAACCTACTTTGAATATTACGTTAAAAAAACAACAGAGGGGAAGCTGTATGTTAAAAAACTTGAATATTTTAGCTAGAGGTTCATTAGAATTTCTAAGCGAAAGTATTCTTTTTTGCTCAACCACATCAGGCTCAATCGGATCTGGACAAATTTGTTATAAAAAATTTAAATCCGAAATTGTGAAATATTTATCTCAAAAAATTATTGATTATAGCGGTGAATTTAAACAAGAATTTCTTAGTAAGTTGGAAATATCCGGTATTTTTGATGATATCGTGACAAATAGCTCAAAAAAAACGAATACAAGAATTCCTGAAGATTGCGCACGAGGAATTAGAGAAAGATTTTCCATACCAAGTCAAGCTGTTGCCGGTCCCAAGCCTTTTAGCTTAACTTCTACCCTTGTAATTGTTGAAAGTAATAGAGCTTAAGATAAATTTTTAAAAAACATAATTACTTCTTTGCCAAAACACTTTTTTTATAACCGTAACAGAAGTAAAAAATGATGCCGATAATAAACCAAATTAAGAACGGCTTGTAGTGATCTTGCAATAATTTTAAAATCAAGAATCCGCAACCAACAATTGCCAAAGGCGCAATAATTTCAACGAAAGGACATTTAAAACTGCGTTCTAATTTAGGTCTTTTGTAGCGTAAAATCAAAACTCCGACCGAAACCAAGCAAAAAGCAAAAAGCGTTCCGAGACTACTCATATCGCCCATTGTGCGAATTGGCGTGAAGCCCGAAATTATTGCAACCGCAACCGTTACCACCAAAATTGAATAAGACGGAGTTTGATGTTTTTTGTTAATTTTGGAGAAAAATTTTGGAAGCAAGCCATCACGAGAAATTACGAAAAATATTCGCGATTGACCATACATCATCACCAATAAAACCGTTAACATTCCGGCAATCGCACCGGTTCCAACCAAGGCCGAACCGATATTGCTTCCATTATCACGCAAAGCTTGAGCAAGCGGTTGTGGATTGCCTAAAGTTTTATAATTAACGATGCCCGTTAAGCACAAAGAAACCACGACATAAATCACCGCACAAATTAAAAGCGAACCGATGAGTCCGATCGGCAAATCACGTTTCGGATTTTTAC
>JBIIBR010000014.1:0-11703 GCA_044239285.1 Rickettsiales bacterium
AGTGTTTTCTTTAAGTGAAGGGTTGTAAGCCCGCAAGGGGAGAGTGATGACCCCGTAAGCTTGACGAGTATTTTTGCTATTATAAAAAACTAAAAATTTATCGCGAATGTCGCGATTAACTCGCGACGAAGCGATTCAACTAAAAAGCTAAATTTGCTTTAGCAAATTTAATGAAAAAAGTAACCTGGTACCTTTTTATTTAGCAAATTTAATGAAAAAAGTAACCTGGTACCTTTTTATTCTGACCCCTCTCCGCATCGCCAACAAGTTGGCTCTGCGACTCTCCCTCAAGGGGAGAGTGATGACCCCGTAAGCTTGACGAGTATTTTTGCTATTATAAAAAACTAAAAATTTATCGCGAATGTCGCGATTAACTCGCGACAAAGCGATTCAACTGAAAGCTAAATTTGCGTCAGCAAATTTAATGCGTAGCAGGTCCCAGTCGCTAATCTTTTTTGAAAAAAAGATTAAGCGTTTATCAACAAGAAAAACCCAAAAACTTATCACGGATGTCGCGATTAACTCGCGACGAAGCATTATAATAAATTCGGTCGCATCATTTAAGAGTGGAAGTGGTATTATTCAGCGAAGATTTCTTAACCCTTTCGGAAGTCGATTTTAATTGACCGCACGCTGCCAAAACATCATCACCACGAGTTTTACGGATTGTCGCAATAAGATCATGCTTTTTCAAAATTTCTTGAAATTTTTTGGTTTGAGTGATGTTCGAGGTTTCATATTCGCAACCATTCCACTTGTTAAAGGGGATAAGATTAACTTTACAGTTGAGATTATATTTTTTTATGAGATTGACCAGCTCATAGGCGTTTTCTTCTTTGTCATTGACGTCGCGCAACATCACATATTCGAAAGTAATTTTTTGTTGCGGATTTTCTTGATTATAAATTTTGCAAGCGCTTAATAAATCATGTAATGGATATTTTTTGTTAATGGCCATAATGTCGGTTCGAAGCTTATCATTTGTCCCGTGAAGCGAAATGGCTAAATTAACTTTTAATTCTTTTGAACAGCGTAAAATTTCAGGAACTAAACCCGAAGTCGAAACAGTAATTCTTCTTTTCGAAAAATTTAAACCTTCGGGATCGCAAATAATTTCTAAAGCTTTAGCGACATTTTCGTAATTGAAAAAAGGCTCGCCCATGCCCATGAATACTATGTTGGTGAGCTTACGATTTTTAGAATCCCAATCATTAATTATATCTTTGGTTAAAATTATTTGGGCGACTATCTCATGAGGCTCTAGGTTGCGCACTAAAGTTTGCGTTCCCGTGTGGCAAAATTTACAAGATAAAGTGCAACCAACTTGAGAAGAAATGCATAAAGTTGCGCGATCTTCTTCGGGGATGTAGACGGATTCTACTTCGCGACCATCTGAAAGTTTTAGTAAAAATTTTATTGTATTATCAAAAGACTTTGTTAGATTATTGGTTGTCAATCTTTGAAACAAAAATACTTGATTTAAAACCTCAATGTTTTTTTTTGAAACATTGGACATTTTAGAAAAATCTACTATGCCTTTTGAGTAAATCCAGCTCCATATTTGAGTGGCGACAAACCTCTTAAAACCTAGGCTAACAAGTTCTAAAACTAATTCATTTTTTGTTAGAATAAATATGTTGTTTTTCTTATTATGAATCACAAATAAAAAATTTATTTTTTGTTTTTATTTAAAAGATGAATAAAAGTTTATTTAAACTTCTAATGTTTAGTGGAAAATTTATTAACTTAAAAATTATTTATCATTATGAAAGAAAATAAAGTTGTTACTATTTCAGCTCAAATTCCAGCTGAGCTTGAAAAAACTCTTATTGAGCTTTGCGAGCTTGAAGAAAGATCAAAAAGCTACTTCATTAAAAAAGCTCTTGAAAAATTAATTCTAGAAAAAACAAAAGGAGCTAATTTTTCAAAAAAAGAGACCAACCCTTCTGCGAAAAAAAATAACAAATAAAAATTAATCGATAATTTTCATAAATTTTTTAATTATTTATACCATTCTCTAACAATATTTTCAATTTCAATTGAAACTTTTGTTAGATTTTTAACTGCATTCTCTTCGCCTCTAAGGCTTGTTCCAATAGTTTTAACTTCATCAAATCCCATGAAGTTAAAAGTTGCGTGAGATAAAAGTGCAATTGAATTCCAGTTTGGATAATTAAGGTTAAAAGTTTCATTTGGATATTCTCCGCCCGATGAAAATATTGTGAGTATTTTTTTGCCGGACATCATTTTTTTCTCATATGAGAAAGTCTCGTTAAAAAAGACCACAGCATCAATATAAGCCTTCATTAGGGCAGGGAATCCAAAATTATGCATTGGACAAGCCAAAATAATTTGTGATGCCGATTTGAACTGCTTTATGAGAGAGTCATTTTTTTCTAAAAGTTTTGCTTCAGAAGGATCAAGGGGAAGATTATTATAATTTCTTTTATAATAAGACTTGATGCTTAATTCATTAAAAATTGGTATTTCAGCATTTAAAAGATCGAGAGTTTCTACTGGATGGTTTTCTATTTTAGATAAAAAAATATCAAGTAGTTTCTTTGTGTTAGAAGCCTCTCCGCTTGGTAAATATTTAACAATTAATGTTTTCATTTAGCAAAATAAATAAATTTTTTGTTGAATAATCTATTATCTTATATTCTTTGTCAAGAGAGATTTTAATATTAATTATAAAGAAATTTATGTTATTTTATAATTACTATTAATTTTTAGTAGTTAAATAAAATTTTTTTCTAACGAAAATAAAAATATTTTTTAAATGTTTTATAAAATAATTAAATTTTTTGCAATTCAAATTGTTGGCATTAAATTTTGTAATGTAGATTTCTAGATTATGCCCCTAAAACCTTAATCTTGGGGCTTCAAGGAGCTTATTTTTAACTAATGCCAAAGATATTGCGCGATCCCATTATTTAAAAACATGTCACCCACAACTAAGATTTAAAAAATCTCGAGAGCTTAAAAAATATTTCTCTTAATTTGGCATTTTTTGAAAAAAATGCTGGTATTATTCTTCAACAAAATCAAATCTTTCTTCTTTGCCTCTGCTCATTCTTTTGCGATCATTTGGATCAAGCATTTTTTTCCTTAACCTTAATGATTTTGGAGTTACCTCAACCAATTCATCATCGCCAACATATGTAATCATATCTTCGAGAGTGAGAATTCTTGGCGGAGTAAGGCGAATTGCTTCATCGGTTCCAGAAGCGCGAATGTTGGTAAGTTGTTTGCCTTTTAGAACGTTAATTTCAAGATCGCCTTGTTTGGAATTTTCGCCGATAATCATACCAGCGTAAACTTTTTGTTGAGGTTTAACAAACATGGTTCCGCGGTCTTGGAGATTCCAGAGAGCGTAAGCTACAGCTTCGCCGGCATCAGTTGCGATTAAAGCGCCATTTTTCGATCTTTTCATTTCACCTTTATAGGGAACGTAATTGTGGAAAATGCGATTAAGAACTCCTGTTCCCTTGGTGTCGGTTAAAAATTCACTTTGATAGCCAATTAAGCCACGTGAAGGCACGTAAAATACTAGACGAGTTTTGCCACCTGATGATGGCTTCATTTCGATCATTTCGCCTTTACGTGAAGAAAGTTTTTCGACCACAACTCCACTAAAATTATCGTCAACATCAACCACAACTTCTTCAACTGGCTCTAGAATGTCTCCAGATTTTTCTTTTTTAAATAAAACGCGAGGACGTGAAACCGAAACTTCAAAACCTTCGCGACGCATATTTTCGATTAGAACGCCAAGTTGTAATTCACCACGGCCACCAACTTCGAAGGCATCTTTGGCATCAGATTCTTTAACTTTGATAGCAACGTTAGTTTCAGCTTCAGCAAAAAGACGATCACGAATCATGCGTGAAGTAACTTTAGAACCTTCGGTTCCAGCGAGAGGTGAATCATTAACGCCAATTGTAATCGCCATAGTTGGTGGATCGATTGGAGTTGATTTGATCGGTGCAATAATTGCAATATCGCACAAAGTATCGGAAACCGAAGCTTTTTCAAGTCCGGCAATTGAAACGATGTCTCCCGCAAAAGCTTCTTCAACCGCAACTTTATCAACGCCACGGAAAACGTGAAGTTTTGTAAGGCGACCTTGTTCAACGATTTCACCTTTTAAATTTATAGCTTTGAAATTCATCAAATTTTTAGCGGTGCCTGAATAAATTCTGCCGGTAAGCATTCTGCCAAAATATGGGCTATGATCAAGAAGCGTCGCAAGCATTGTGAACGGTGCTTCGCTATCAAAATGAGGCGGATTAACATGCTCAAGAATTAAATCAAAAAGTGGTGATAAATCTTTGCGCTCATCCTTATCCATATCGCGCACACACCAACCATCACGACCTACAGCATAAAGAACCGGGAAGTCAAGTTGTTGCTCATTAGCATTTAGCGAAACGAATAAATCGAATATTTCGTTAAGAACTTCGTCAGGACGAGCGTCTTGACGATCAATTTTGTTAATAATAACAATAGGTTTTAAACCTAGAGCCAAAGCTTTTGAAAGCACGAATTTAGTTTGAGGCATAACTCCTTCAGCTGAGTCAACCAAAAGCAAAGTGCTATCCGCCATATTTAAAACTCGCTCAACTTCGCCACCAAAATCGGCGTGCCCTGGGGTGTCAATTACGTTGATTTTTTGCTCTTTCCACATTAAAGAAGTACATTTGGCAAGAATGGTAATTCCGCGTTCTTTTTCTAGGGCGTTTGAATCCATTACGCGATTTTCAACTTGTTGATTAGCGCGAAAAGTTCCGCTTTGATGAAGCATGGCATCGATTAGAGTAGTTTTTCCATGGTCAACGTGGGCAATAATTGCAACATTACGAAATTCTGACATTATTATTTGAAAAATGGTTGTTAAAAATTTTTAAAGTAGCGATTGTAATTTTTGTTAAACTAACTGTCAAGTTTAGAAAAATTACTAAATTATATTTTTTGGTCCAGGAAATTTTTTTGACTTAACATCGAGTGAAAAATTTTTCACCGCCTCGTCAATTTTTTGTGCTAAATTTTCGTAGTGAGTGACGAATTTTGGTTTAAATTCTTGATTTAATCCGAGTAAATCATCGATAACCAAAACTTGTCCGTCGCAATCAGCAGAAGCTCCGATGCCAATTGTTGGAATTTTTAAATTTTGCGAAATTTTTGTCGCAAGTTCGGCGGGAACGGCTTCGATTACAATGCTAAAAACCCCCGCTTTTTCGAGCTCTAAAGCGGTTGCAAAAATTTCTTGAGCCGAATTTTCGTCGCGACCTTGATAGCGATAACCGCCAATTTCTTTAACATGTTGAGGCAATAATCCGATATGTCCCATCACATTTATTTTATTATCAACTAAAAATTTTACGGTTGGAACCAAAGCTCGAAAAGTCTCGATTTTAATGGCGTCACAACCAGTTTCCGCGATAACTTTTTGCGCATTTTTTAATGCTTCTTCGGATGAATTTTCGTAAGTGTTGATGGGTAAATCAACTACAACCAAGGCGTTTTCGCAAGCTTTTTTTACTGCTTTGCCATGATTTATCATCATTTCTAAAGTGGTTCGTGTAGTGTCCGCATGTCCATAAATAGCCATTCCAAGCGAATCACCGACTAGAATTATATCGCAATATTTGTCTAAAATTTTTGCGACCGGATAAGAATAAGCGGTGAGGCAAATTATTTTTTCTTGCGATTTTTTTTGGAGAATTTGTGTGATTGAAATAGTCATTTTATCTTAGAATGATGGTTGCACAACGACATCAGAATTTTCTGATTTATTCGATGTATTTTTGTTAATATTATTTTCTAAAGTAGATTTATCTTCGATAATTTGAGTTTTTGTATTTATCTCTTCAGAGCTTGTTGATGTTGACTTCTCAATATTTTTATTTGATGAATCTTGAGTGGCGTCAACGTTTTTTATATCTTCAGGTTTATTGATTTCGATGATTTGAGTTTCTTCGATAATTTGATTTTCAATAATCACCTCTTCCTCATTATTTGATTTAGATTTTTTCGCTAAAATTTTATTTTTTTTAGCAATCTTTTTTTCTTCCGATTGAGTTAATAATTTATTGTTTAATTCTTGATTATTAATGCGCTCCAATCCAAGATATTGGCGGGCTTGATTGAGATTTGAAACATAACCAACATCGTCAAAAAATCCCACCACATTAGTAGCAATATTTATTGGAACTTTCTTCTCTTTAGAGCCTGATAAAAATATGGTATTTAAAGTGCCATTGATACTTTCATCCTTTAAGAAAATAATGCCCGAAAAAATTGAATTCATGGCGGGAGCGCTTAAGCTAATCGAAAAATTACTATTCTTCTCGCCCCTTAGGCGCACAAAGCCTTTGCCTTGAAGAAATTGCGATGAAGATTGCGGATTTTCGAGAATTTTTTCGGGCTCAGAGAGTTCATTAGCGAACTCTTTAATTGAAAACATTTTTTTAACTAAGTCGGTTAAACCATAACCCTCAATCTTCGGAGCCGAAATTGCCATGCTAATTTCCGAATCAATTTTGTTTTTAAATTCTTCAACGGATCTAGCGATTCCAACGATATTTCCCGATATATTAGCCACTCCACCAATTGATTTTACATTGTAAAAATCATCAAGAATTTTTGTAAGATTACAAGATTTACACGAAAATAATCCGTTAATAATCTTATTATATTTTATATCACATAAGCCTTTATATTCAAAGTCTCCATCATATATTTTCATTAAAAGTTTTGACTGTCCAAAAATACCATTTTTTAAAGAATTTTTATAATCAAAATCGGTGATCAATTTATCATCTAAATTAATTTCTTTGGCGGTGATGTCGATGTTTCCAGTAAATCCCTGAAGCGATGGAAGTTTGTAAAATTTATCAAAAAGACTCGAGGAGTGAATGACGGTCTCGCTATTTTGATTATCGCGTAATTTTAATTTAAGTTTTTCAGCGCTTAAAGTTATGTTACCAATTTGATTTTTAGCACTAATATCAACGTTGAATTCGATATCAAAAATATTTTCTGCCGATGTAAAATTTGATTTAGGAAATTTAAAATAACCTTGACCAAAATTTAAATTAATATTTTGATTCTTAAATTCCTGATTTTGGTATTTTAGATTTTCAAAATTTATGTTGATAGAATAGTCGGAATAGACTTGATTAAGCCATAATAATTTATCAAATAAAATCCCCTCATTAAAGTAAATATTGTCGACGGGAATTGAAATATATTTATCAAAATCAAATTCTGAAACTTTGATATTTGTAACGACGGAACGACTTTTTTCTTTATCATTTAACGCAAGATTGCCGAAAAATTCGGTTTTTTTGTCGTCAAGATTGACGTAAAAATTTTTGAGATTGATGTTGATTGGACTTACTTCTATATCCGAATAAAAATTATAATTTTTCAAATTTTCCATTTTAATATTGGCTGAATCGAGTTTAAGCCATTTGAAAAGTTCATTCAAAGAATTGCCTTTACCATCAACTGAACCGTTAAATTTAGAATTTATTTCTGATTCTTCAAAAACCCCACTTACTCTAAATTCGGAATTGCCGGGAAGCTTGAAAGACAAAGGCGAAAGTAGCACCTTATTGTCGTTGGCAATGCTACCATAAAGCTTTATATCTTCAATTTTGCCTTCATATAAACTGGCATTTTTAATCAAAATTTCTAAATTAATATCGTAATCTCGCGCTTCTAAAATTAAATCAGAAATATTGCGTTTTTTAACTTTCAAAATTGGAGATTTTACAGCAACTTTTTTTACTTCATCTTTTAGCGAAGTTTCTTCGGCCTTAATTTGAGCGTTTTCAATTAATTTTGCTTTTTCTTTTTCTTTGGCAATTTTTTTGGCAGGATTTTCAGTTGACCAAATTTCATCTAAATTTATCTCATCTAAATCAAAATTAATGTCGGCGGTAAAAATTTCTTCGGATAAACCTAAATAAACTTTTCCAATTCCACTTAAAATGTTTGAAGTGACCAAGATATCTTTCAAATCTATGTTTTTTCCATCGCTATAAAGTTCGGAAGTTAATTTTATTTTTTCTCCGTTATAGCGCAATTTAGAAGAGAATAAATCGCTTTTTGAAATAATTGATCGATAAAAACTTCTCAATTCATAAATTTCGCATTCTACAAGTCCGCTAAACTTAGTTTTCATGGGTCCGTTTAGATTTTTTTCTAAAAAATTACCGCTTATTTTTAAATTAAAAGCCGGAGAATTTAAAGAAAAAAATGAACTATTTTTTTCGCTCTTTTTTTGATTAAATTTAGCGGAAATTTTAAACTCATTTTCGATGCCTTGACTTATAAAAAATCCATAACCATCAATTATATTTTCAGTGTATGTAATTTTAGAATTGATATTAATAATTTCTTTAGAGGTGCCATATTCATTGTAAAAAGTGATTTTAGAATCATTCAATTGCAAACTGGGATTAATCGCCAATCCGACGGCAACGGTTTCCATGTCGTTAATCGGAAATAATTTAGAACTAATATCTCCACCAGAAGGAGGTTTTTGATTAGCGGGTGCTGAGTTTTTTTGAAAATTTTCTAAAGTTTTAGCAAAATCACCATTTTCAATTTTTTTTAAAATTTCGGGTTGGGCTATTTCTATTATTGCTTCATTCGCACTAATTTTCTTGATAAGTTGACGACTATTAGTTCTAAAAATTGGAAAAATTATTTTTAAATCTTTGGCATAAATATTATAGAAATTATCGCTTTCACCACGTTTATTTGATATGGCGTAATTTTCAATAAAGACGTCGTGAGCGGTTATAGATGGCGATGGCAGAAGGCTGATTTCAAGATTACCGCGAATTGAAATTGTCGATTGAGTAAGTTTACTTAATCTTTGCATCAAATCATATTTTAATTTCGAAGTATCTAAAAAACTTGGAAAAATTATAACAAATGCAAAAAGGCATGAAAAAACAATGACACCGATTTTAAAACCTTCGGATTTAACAAAAGTTTTTAAAAGTTCGGGTATTTTCTTGTAAAAATTAATGATAGTTTCTAATGAAATTTTTTTCATTTAATTATTAATTTTTTGAATATCGGAAATAATATTTTTGGTATTTATAAATTCCTTTTTGTGCTCCAATGAAAAAAATATTATAAGGAATAATAGCAAAGTAACAAACATAAAAACGCTATTAAAATAAAGATTTTTGCTTGGAGATAAATTTCTATCATCGCCTAAATTTATAAGAGTATGTTTTTTTACTTCTATGTTTGAGCGCAGAGATAATTCTTGAATTTTTTCATTAATGATTTTGCTGTTAATTTTTAAATATTTTCCATAAGATTTGATTAATCCGGGAATGTAAATATTTTTAGCAATTTTTTCGATATCATTATTTTCTAATAATTTAATATCATTTGATCTAACTTTTAAAAAAGTTGCTATTTCTTTTATATCGATTTCAGCTTTTTCACGAGTAAGGCGCAGTAAGTCTCCAAGCGATAATTGATCAAAATCATTATTGTTATTTTTGTTATTTATATCAGCGTTTTCCATTTTATAAATCGGCGTTAATTAATTTTGATAAATTCGATGTTGCCTGAGTAGTCGCAATATTTCCAGCATTTTTAGACATTTTAAAAAGAATTTCTTTTTCCGTAAATAAATTGTTTAAAATTTCATTGATTTTCTGAATAGTAAAGTCTTTTTCTTCGATAACAATTGCCGCGCCTTTTTGCGATAAAAAATCGGCATTTTTTTGCTGATGATTGTCGGCAGATTTGGCGAAAGGAATTATTATCATTGGTTTTTTTGCCATACAAAATTCAAAAATTGAAGATGAGCCAGCGCGCCCTATTACCAAGTGCGCATCATCAATTAATTGTGGCATATCTTCAAAAAAACTATCAACAATAACATTAATATTAAATGATCTATATTCTTCGAAGGTTGATTCAACTAGTTCGGAGCGACATTGTTGAATAATTTGAATATTTTCTTTAACATTTTCTGAAAAATTAAAAAATGCTTTTGGTAAAATTTCGCTAAAAATTTTTGCTCCGCCCGACCCGCCAATTACAAGTATTTTAAACATTTTTCCGCGCTCTTCAATCGGATAAAAATCAGAATTTAATAAAATGTCATAACCCAATTTGTTATTAACAATTTTATTTTCTTCAAAATTCGGTAAATAATATTCTTTGTCGTGAAGCTTGACTATTTCTTCGCGAATTGGATTGCCGGTAAAAAAAGTTTTATTTTTAAATTCGGCTTTAATTCCGCTGGTTTCTTGGAAGGAGAGGGCAATTTTTTTGGCAAATTTTGCAAAAATACGATTTACTTTTCCTAAGTGAGCATTTTGTTCGTGAAGAATAATTTGGCGATTTGTGATGACCGATGCAATAAGCATTGGAAAGGTTGCGTAGCCACCAAAAGCATAGATATAATCAGGGCGGAATTTATTAATAAAATACAAGGATTTAATTGTTCCAAAACTAATTTTTATCAAACCTTTTATCAAAGAAAAAACTGATTTTTTAAATTGAGAACTGTTGATAATAAGGCTTGGAAAGGCATCATCACTTTTTACGTAATTGTAAATTTTTTCATCACCAAAAAATAATATTTGATGATTTTGTTGATGTAATAAACTAGCTAAACAACGAGCGGGAATTATGTGTCCACCTGTCCCACCGCTAACAATAAATATTTTTTTCGACATTTTAAAATTGATTTTCTTGACAAAAAGTGAATTATATTTAGCTTTTTAAATGATTTATAAAATTTTCCAAATGTTTTTTAATAAAATTATGAAAAAAATTATTAATAATAAAATTCGTCACTTCATCGATTTAAATGAAATCGAGAAATCGCAACTTCAAGAAATTATCAAAATTGCCAGAAAGCTTAAGAAAAATCATGATATAGCTAAACATTCCAAATTGCTACCTTATAAAAATTTAATGATGATTTTTGAAAAAACTTCAACGCGCACCCGAACTTCATTTGAAGTGGCAATTAGCCATCTTGGAGGCAATGCCGTCGTAATGAATAAAAATGATATGCAACTTGGTAAAGGTGAAACCATTGCCGACACCGCCAAAGTTTTGTCGCGCTATGTCGATTTTGTGATGATTCGCGCTAATTCTCACGAAGCGATTTTAGAGCTTGCTAAAAATTCGCAAGTGCCCGTCATTAATGGCTTGTCCGATTATTCTCATCCTTGTCAAGTTTTGGCAAGCTTGATGACAATCGAAGAGCATTTTGGTAAAATCGCTGGCAAAAAATTAGTGTGGTGCGGTGATCAAAATAATGTTCTGAATTCTTATATTCACGCTTCAAAAGAATTTGGATATGAGTTGGCAATTGCCTCGCCTGAAGAAATTGATTTTAGTGTTGAAGAAATTGCCAAAGCGCGCAAAAAAGGTGCCAAAATTTCACTTCATCATGAAGCTAAAAATGCCGTTAAAGACGCCGATGTTATTATTACCGACACTTGGTTTTCAATGGGCGATGAATCAGAAAATAACGATGCTCTACGTCAGAAAAAAATTAATTTATTATCGCCTTTTCAAGTTAATGAAAAATTGATGAAACATGCCAAAAAAACTGCAATTTTTACTCATTGCTTGCCGGTTTATCGTGGCAATGAAGCGACTGCGGAAGTTGTTGATTCTAGTCGTTCGGTAATTTTTGACGAA
>JBIIBR010000176.1:0-2901 GCA_044239285.1 Rickettsiales bacterium
AATTTTACTTATATTTACTTAACTTTGTTTAATTTAAAAATATGCCGTTTACCCTTCTAAATAAAGCTTTTATAACAGTCATCAAATTTAAAATAAAAATATAACAAATTATTTTTCAAATTAAATTTATGTAAACAGTAGTTTTCTTTATAAAAATCTATCTAGTTTGCGATGTAAATTATACAATAAAATTATACTTCTTCACCGATTGATAAATCGCACATGAATAATCAATTTTTCAAGATTTTTACCCAAAAAAGCATAAATTATATCAATTATCATATCTAAATATTCGATTGATTAACCAAACTTTAATTACATATTTTTATACTCAAATTTTAAAATTTTAGTCGCACTAAATTAGACAAATTCTTCTATAAATCCCCTAAATAATTGGCGGAGTTTTTTATAATTTGATTTAAATATGATAATGAATTTTCATATTTTTAGCTTAGCTCCACCGCTTTGCGAGAGAGCGGGCAAAAATGTCTCAAAGTGGATATTTGAGACATTTAGAATTGTGAGAAATTAAAAAACTTAGAAATAATCAACGATATAAAATCCAAAGTAAAAATCATTTCAAATTGAACTTTTATTTGGTTTTTTTATGGCGATCAATCCTTTGATATCACAGGCTTTATAACTGAAATTAAAAAGCTTAGAAATAATCAACGATATAAAATCCAAAGTAAAAATCATTTCAAATTGAACTTTTATTTGGTTTTTTTATGGCAATCAATCCATTGATAAAAACCGCTTTTTTATCCTCACGATCCATGAATTGTACCTTCCTTTACAATTCACTAACCCGCTCCCCCGCAAAACGGCGAAATTAAAATTAAATAATTTTATAAAATTTAAATTTCCAATCAAAATCGAAAATTTTTTGATCTAATTTTTTTGAATTTAAATTAAAATTTCCAATCAAATTTTTTTGACTTTTTTAACCTCGATTTAATTCATTTGCCAAATTAAAAATCAATTAATGCAAAGTATTAAATCTCTTTATTTTAAAGCTTCTTTGACCTTTTTTCAAAAAAAAGTTGAGATAATTTTTCCAAAATTCTTTAAAATTTTTTTCGATCTCGATTTTTAGATGAAAAAAACTTTTTGATTAAGTTGTTCTAAAATTTTTTCACAATTTTTTTGAATTTAAATTAAAATTTCCAATCAAATTTTTTTGACTTTTTTAACCTCGATTTAATTGATTTGCCAAATTAAAAATCAATTAATGCAAAGTCTCGGATTCAAATTTTAAAAAACATTTTTTAATTATTTTTCATTTCATACCTCCTATTCCAATTACCATTCTTAAATGGCGATTGGGGTTAAATAATTTATATTTAAAATCACAAAATCACATTTTTTAACCATATAAAAAATTATCATTGGTTAATTCATGTTGCCCCAATAACGTTAAAGAAAAATCTGAATTATTATCAAAAATTACCGTATTTAAGTTATTATCGATTTTATAGAAAACTGGCTTAAGCCCTTCTGGTTGCTGATAATTATTAACATCCAAATATTTATAAATCGCATTATATTCAAAATTTTTAAAAGAAATTCTGTCAAAATTAATTTCGAAATCTGCAATTAAATCTGGCTTGTTCGAAGTTGAATCCGCTTTATTTTCATAAAGAAAAATATCCGCTCCTGCGCCACCATAAAGTTGATCCGATCCTAAACCACCAACCAGCAAATCATCGCCATAATAAGCCTTTAAAATATCATCACCCTCTTCGCCAAATAATTCATCATTACCAAGCGCTGATTGAATATTATCATCACCATTTCCGCCGAAAATTTTATCATCTCCCGAGCTTGACCACAATATATCGTTGCCCGCATCGCCAAAAATTTTTATATCACCATAAATAAAGTTAAATGAGGTCATGTCTACAATATCATCCCCCTCTCCCGCTTGGATTTCTTCAATATCACTAAATTTGGCAATCTCTCCAAAATCCGAAAGATTTTGATCGTCCAAAAACAAAGCGTCATCATTTTGAGTTAAGTGCAAAATATCATAACCTAAACCGCCATCAAAACAGTCAAAACTCTTGATTTTGTTGCTCACATCGAACTCATCTCCCGAATAAATATTCCAAGCTGTAAAATTTATTTCTTCATTATTTTGCCATTTATCATCTTCGGCATAAAAGATTTCATCATCGCCATCTTCTGCAGAAACCACATCATTTGATAAGGTTTTAGCATAAATTTTATTATTATGATCATCACCCTTTATTTGATTTTTATTAATAACTTTATTGGCGTCTTGAACAATATCTCGCGATAAATTTATTTTGAAAAATTGCTCAATTTCTCCGCCATTTTCATCGAAAATTTTAATCTTAAAATTTAGCCTTCCCGCTCTTGGAATTTTAGTTTCCAAAATTCCAATTTCTTGATTAAAATTTAGCCAATTTGGCAATTGGTCAAAACCCGCCAAAGATAAATCGAACCTTATTTTGTCACCATCAAAGTCTTGAAAATATTGATTAAAATCAATTCTTATTTCTTGATTAACTTTAAATGAAAAATCATTTATAAAGCCTTCGGGTTTGTCATTTTGTTGATTAAAATAAACTAAAATTTTTTGACTTTTCGCATCTTGATCGATGATTTCAATTTCATCAAAACCACTAAAATTATTTACAGCTTTATAAGTTACGATTGGCGAAATTTGATCAAAAATAAAATTGCCATAACGACTGTGAAAAGTTAAATTTTTAAGCTGTTTTTTGTCATTAAAAATATTCTGAAAATATTCTTCGTTAAAAATTATTTCTTGATCTTCTGCAAAAATTAAAAACTGTTGCGGAATGTTTATTTTAGAACCATCGGCAAATTCTATTAAATCAATTTTTGGATTATTAATAAAGTGATTTTCGATAA
>JBIIBR010000177.1:0-2897 GCA_044239285.1 Rickettsiales bacterium
GTCGAAATATTACTTGGATTCATTGCGCAGGCTAAATGAAGAGAGTTAAAACCTTTAAATCTTCCTTTTTGTATATTTTGACTAATCTCAACTCCGTTTTTTAATAATAAATTAAAAATTTCAAATGAATTTATAAATATCGCTAAATCAAGCAAAGATAAACTTACTATCTTTCTATTTGCATTATCATCATTATCATCAATTAATTCGACTCCTTTGTTAGCGTCAAACCTTCCTGATGATAGTAATAATTTTGTTATTCTTAAATTACGATTTAAAATTGCAGCTTGAAGAGGCGTGACCTCGCACCTATAATTAAATCCTTTTGATTCATAAGCAAAAGGCTTGTCAATATCAAGCGGCGAATTACCCAATAAAATTTTTGTGACCTCATAGCGATTATGCATAATTGCCACAGCTAGTGGAGTTTTTCCTTCAAATAAATTTTCAAGTAGGACTTTTCTATGAGCGGGTAGGCATTTCTCTAGAATTAACATTGTTGATTTTACGTCACCATTTTGAGCCGAATAATGAAGCGCAGTAAATTGATTAGTTGTTATTTTTTTTTTAGTTACTTGATAATCAATTAATAATTTCAAGCTTTGGTAATCCATAATTTTTGTCGCAATTTGTGTTAAAGTGGGGATTGTAGAACTTTTAATGCCCAATGAATTTGGGTTTAGTTTTCCAATAATAAATCTAGCTGTATCGGGATATCGATTTTTAATTGCCATAAATGTCGGATTTACAGAATTTGGCCCTTCAGCGTTTAGATTAAAATTGAAGAGAATTTTTAAAATATTGGTATGACCATGCATGGAAGCCATGTGAGCTATGCTAAAACGACCTAGATCAGATGTTATTATCAAATCTTTAGCTCCATTTTTTAATAAAAGTTCAGCTGTTGAAACCGACCCATTTCTTGAAGCAATATGTAGCGGAGTTAATTTCTTGCTGTTTTTTGCGTTAACTGTTAAAATACTGCTACCAATTTCTAATATAACTTTTATTGCTTCATCATTTTCCAATTGTGTTGCCAAGTGGATTGGAGTGTCAAATGGAATAATAGCTTCTACATCTCTCTCTCTTTTGCGTAAATGCGTTTTTAATCCTTCTAAGTCTTTATTGAAAATTGTAGAAAAAACAAAATATACAGGATCTTCAGATTTATGTTTAAGTACTGATTTTACGAAATCAATATTACGGTTAATAATTGCATTTTCTAAGATAGATTTTTGAAATTCTTTATCAAATGCAGAAAAAGCAGTCATAAAAATTTTGGCACTCTCCTCGTTTTTTAAAAAAATTGAACCAATGCCTATAATTGCATAATCAAGTTTTTTTGAAGCCATATCTTGAAAAAGATTATCGGCTGAAATTTTTTTGCTAGTTAAATAATTTGGTAAATCCATTACAGTCAATTGCGAATTATTTTTAAATTTTACGAGTAAGCCTCTAAAAGGAACTTCTTTTTGCAAATCAAAAATAATTTTTTTCTTAAATAAAGATCGCAATTGCAAATTAGTTTTTGCGCTTTCCTCCCAGCTTTTTATTCTACCTTGTTCTTGTTCGTAATTTTTTTCCAAATTATCTTGATTAACGGATGAATAAATAATCGCCTGAACTGTCTCGGCGGTTGATTTAAGAGTTTTTAATGGAGAATCTTCTGAAGCTTCATTACCATTTGAAAAATCATCTATTTCAAGATAAATATCATCAATTTCTTTTTGAATTTTAGTTTTTTGCGAGTTAATCCAAATTTCTTGATTTTTTGGTATTTCCCCATCTTCTATTAAAAATAATTTCTCCTTTGATATTAAAGATTCTGAAAATGCGTATTGTGATTTTTTATATTTGTGAGAAAATGATAATTGCATTTCTTGATTTGTTTCTATGGTTGGATTTAATTCGTGATATTTAAGCATTCTTTGCAAATGAGCAATTTTTTGGAGCGCCAAAGTGCCACGAAGAATTTCAATATCGGTAAAATTATTTAATAATTTTATATTTTCTGGTTTATTCGGAAATTTTACGACATCATCTCTTTTGTTTGTAATCATTTGGTGAAGAGAAAATGCATTTACGATTTGTTCAAATTTATTTTTATTTAAATCATCCTCTAAATTGCAATAGTTAATTACTACATATTTAATCTTAAAGAGAGCTCCTCTAATATGCGCTTCGTTGTGATTTTGAAAAAAATTGCCTAAACTGTTAAGAAGTATTGGGGCTCTTTTGCCATCTGCAAAAATGGTGTCGGAAAATTTAATTTGTCGTTTAGCAAATATACTATCGGCTTTTTCAATGAATCTTGAGACTGAAAATATTGCTCTAGACGACATTGATGATTTTTGTAAATTTGAGGTTTGAATAAAGTGTAATTTTTCTGGCATATTTTCTTCTTGAGCATCCAAAAAAAACGGCGAAGACACCGCATTTCTTGTAAATCCACCTTCAAAGGCGATACTATCTCCTTCAAAAGCTACGAGAATAGATTTCCTATGAGTTGGCCATTGAGGCGAAAGGGTTGGTAAAGTTTGTGAAGGATTTGCTGTTTCGGGAATAAAAAAAGCGTTAAAATTTTCCCCAGTTGCTCCATCTGTAGATTTTTCAATAAATCTAGCAAAATTATTTCTTCCAATTGCGTGAATAAAAACATAATCTTTCTTATCTTTCATATACAAATAATATTTAATTTTTTAAATAAATTTAATTAATTATAATTGTTAGTAATTGATTAATTTATTCTTAATTAGGAAATTTATTTATAATGTGAATATTTTTATTAATGTAGTAAATATAAAAACAAATATAATATTTATATTTTATAAATGGCGTTAATTTGAAACATTTGTAATTTTTTCGATGAGAATAAAAGGGTGAGGGTTGGTGTTGAT
>JBIIBR010000215.1:0-2879 GCA_044239285.1 Rickettsiales bacterium
TCTGAATTTCTATCTCTCATGAAAAATAATAAAAAAATTTATTACGCAATAGTAGTAAATTTTTAATATTTGTTTCGAGAAAATGTAATGTAAATATTTTTACTCTTTATTTTTATAAACTTTTATAAAGTGTTTTATTTTTGCATTAAATAAAAATATTTTTTATTTATCAAAATTATAAATTATTTTTACAAAAATTTAGCGTGATTTACAATCGACTTGGCAAAGAATGAGCTTCTGGTTTCGTTACTATTGAGCAAAAATTTATCTAATTTTCTTAACAATTTTTCATCAATCGAAATATTTATTCTTGTTGCTTTGGTTTTAATTTTTACCGCCACCACCAAAAATATTTCGGCCTTTTTATATTTCTTTTTTATCTCATCGAGAGTTTTCGTTTTCGGTAAATCTTCGCCATCTTGAAGCATGCCATCAACATGGAATTGCAAGGCTTCTTGCGCCATTTCTTTAGCTTCTTCTAAATTTTTTCCAACAGTTACGCAACCCAAAAAATCGGGGAAAATTACGTCATATTGTTTGCCATTTTCTTTGTTAATTACTGCGATGTATTTTTTTATATTTTCACTCATTTTTGATTTTGATTTTTGCTTGTTTTAAAACACTTTTTAATGTGCCAATCTGCAAATTTTTTGGATGAGGCAAAGTCACCCTTCCCTTAATTTCGTGATGTTTAAATTGATAATGTGACCCTTTAATATCAACCACATACCAACCATGAAATTTTAATAACTTCATCAACTCTTTTGAGTTTTGAAGTTTTTTTATATTTGTATTCATTTTTAATTTTATAAATTTTATAAGCTGAACAATTTTTCATATTTTTTTAATTAGATGCTTTTTTTATAGTTAATATTTATACACATCATACACACTACTTTTTAATTGCAAATATTTTTTTAAAAAATTTCATTTTCTTTATTAAAAAATTAATTGTAAAATTAGTGCAAAATTTTTTGATAATAAAATGAATAAAATCGGTCATGACTTACACAATTCAAGGCAAAAATAATGTTTACGAAATCGTAATTGGATGCGAAATTCACGCCCAAATCGCCTCAAAATCAAAATTATTTTCGCGCAGTTCAACCACTTTTGGTTCCGACGCCAATTCGCAAGTTTCTTTAGTCGATTGTGCCTTGCCCGGTATGCTTCCAACCATCAATGAAGAATGTGTAAAACAAGCGGTTAAAACTGGACTTGGCATTAATGCTAAAATTAATTTAGTGTCAATTTTTGATCGCAAAAATTATTTTTATCCCGACCTTCCGCAAGGCTATCAAATCTCACAATTTTCTGACCCGATCGTCTCCGAAGGTGCCGTCGAAATTATCTTAGAAAATGGTGATAAAAAAACCATTAATGTTGAACGCATTCACATTGAACAAGACGCCGGAAAATCGGTTCATGATCAACATCCGCAATTTTCTTTGATCGATTTGAACCGCTCGGGCATTGCCTTGATGGAAATCGTTTCCAAGCCCGACATGAATTCGCCTTTTGAAGCTTCGGAATATGTTAGAACCGTGCGCTCAATTGTGCGTTCACTTGGCACTTGCGACGGCGATATGGAAAAAGGCAATTTACGTTGCGATGCCAATGTTTCGGTGCGAAAAATTGGCGAAAAAAAACTCGGCACACGTTGCGAAATTAAAAATTTAAACTCGATGCGAAATATTTCACGCGCCATTGAATTTGAAGCGAAACGTCAAGTTGAAATTTTAGAAAATGGCGGTGTGATTAATCAAGAAACTCGTTTATTCGACGCTTTAAATGGCGAAACGCGCACCATGCGTTCCAAAGAAGACGCCATGGATTATCGCTATTTTCCCGATCCCGATTTGCCAAAATTAATTCTTTCGCAAGAATATGTCGATAACATTAAAAAATCTTTGCCTGAACTTCCGCAAGCCAAGAAACAACGCTATATTCGTGATTTAAAAATTTCTGAATATGATGCCGGAGTTCTCACCGTCGATGACGAAATCGCCAATTATTTTGAGCAATTAATCCAAAAACACGATGCCAAATTATGCACGACTTGGCTTACAGTAGAGCTTTTCGGACGCATGAACAAACTCGGAGTTAAATTTGAAGATTTAAAAATTTCCGCACAAAATTTAATTGAATTACTCGACTTAATTAAAAGCGGGGAAATTTCAGGAAAAATCGCCAAAGATGTTTTGGATATCATGTTTGAAAGCGGAGAAAAAGCTCATAAAATCGTTGAAAGCAAAGGCTTAAAACAAGTTTCAGATATTGGTGCTTTAGAAAAAATAGTTGATGAAGTTATTCAAAATAATTCGGAAAATTTTGCCAAATTGCAAGCTGGCGACGAAAAATTACTCGGATTTTTTGTTGGTCAAATCATGAAAGCGAGCAAGGGTCAAGCCAATCCGCAACTTGCCAACGAAATTTTGAAAAAGAAATTGGGAAATTAATTTAAACAAGAGATTAGAATTACACCCAACCATCACCCCTACTCCCACTTCCTGGTTCACGCCCTTCAGCACTATCAGCTCTGGGTCTTTGAGGGTCTTGCGAAGGAGGTGGGTTGAATGGGTTAGAAAATATTAATTCTAAAACAACTCTTGCGCCATCAGAAATAAGTTGGGTAAATAAATCTGGATTTGGACTCCAACTTGAAGATTCTGTTGAATTCGGATTATCAGATCTAGCTTGAGTTTGAGCTGGAGCTGGAGGATTAGAAGCTTGAGCTAAAGTTTGAGTTTGAGTTTGAGCTGGAACTGGATCTCGAGCTGGAGCTTGAGCATAAGAAGTTTGAGCTTGAGCATCAGAAGTTTGAGCTAAAGTTTGAGTTTGAGCTGGATCTCGAGCTGGATCTCGAGCTGGAGCTTGAG
>JBIIBR010000180.1:0-2849 GCA_044239285.1 Rickettsiales bacterium
CGCCGAGGGCTTGTTATCTAAAGTGCAAGTAGCAAGGCACATGGCGCTTGGTTCAATAATTTGGGAATTATTTATGGCATCATTAAACCATTTTTCAAATAGCTCAAAAGGAATTTTATGATTGACTTTGTTTTGAATCATCTATTTATTTATTAATTTTAATATTAAAACTATTTTTTAAAAAATGCCTCCACTTTTTAAATTTTTTATTCGTTTAATTCTAATTATTGTTATTTGTTCATTTTATTTAAAATATCGAAATAATCAATGCATTATAAATCAAAATTGTAAACCTTATTTTATTTCACATATTTTAAGTCCTAAAATTAAATTTAACAAAAAATATTTTGTTTTATATAAAATTGAAAACAATGCTCCATCAATTGAATCAAAAATCGAGAACATCCCTGTAGATAATGAATTGGAGCAAGATAATATTTTCAATAAAAATGAAAATAATTTTATTAGAAATCTAGTGCAGGATTTTAATAAAAATTATTATAATTTCGGTTTAAATATTATTAGAAATAACGATATTATTGTAAAAAAAATTACCTTAAATAATACTTCAAGCGTTGTCGTAAAACTCTTTCCAAAAATGACTTTTAATAGCAAATATTTTAAGATTTACAATTGTTTTTGTGATTCGAAAATAGTTATGGAGCCGATGTCTTACAAAGATATTTATATATATTTCCAATTTAAAGAACCCGATTTAAAGGAAATGCTCAAGAAAAATATTAAATCAAAACCCATAAAAACATCTCAAGATTTGATAAATGATGATTTTACAATTAAAATTTCACTTGAATCATTTAAGTAATATTTTTTGAGAAGAGAAAAATGATTTATTGCAAAATATAAAAACAATGAAGTTTTTTTTAAAAAAATTATTTATTTAGAAAAATGAGGAATTTTAGAATTGAATTTTTTAATGTCGGGAGCCACCACCACGCAAACCCAGCGTGTGTATTCATATTCGCTGTAAAAGCTTTTATATTCTGATACACTCCCGACAAAAAATATTATTCAATATATTTTTTTTTCTTGCAAGTATTTTTTTTAATAAAATAAGAAATGTTATTTAAATATAAAAAAATTGTTTTAAAAAAAATAAAGCATTAAATAAATTTATAGTTAAAAACAAAATGAATTTTAAAATAATTGTTATTTGCATATTGTGCATTATACCAATAAAATCATACTGCCAAGATGTTTCGGACCTTAATATTTTTGATAAAAATAAGGTCTTTTCAATCATTTCCGTAAATTATTTTTATAAAAAACAGCCGATTCTCAAAAACTCAAAAATTGAATGTGAACTTAATTTTTATGATGATTATAAAGAAAAAGTTATTTCTAAAATTGATGAAAATAGTAATTATATAATTCTTTTATCAAATCCGGGCAAAATTTTTTTAGAAAGTATAAAATGTTCACGTCATTCAATCCCTTTAATTTACGGCGCTTCGCGTTTTAAATTTATCGATGACATGGGTTTCGTTGCCCATAAAGGCTTCGTAAATTACGCAGGCGAATTAAATTTATATTACTATCCAAGTTTATTTAAAATTCTTGATATTTTTAATTTATCTGGCTTTTCCAATGATGCGAGTGGATTATTGCAAACAGATGTTCGCGACGGTATTTTCGATGCTTTAAACTTTATTAATTCACGATTTAGAAATATTTATCATTTAAAATTAACCAAATCACTTTTACAGGACTCTTATAACCTAAAACCCAATGATGCGCCAGAAGAATATTCGCAAAAAAATATTCAAAAAGATTTGAGTGGAAATCTCGACCAATCTTTTGTAAATCAAATATCAATTCAAGAAAATAATCCTGAAATTATTGATGAAAAAAATGTGAAAAAAAATGATGAAATTTTGCCTGAAAAAAATATTGAGGACAATGAAATTATTACTAAAAAAGAATTAATTGAAGAGTTTGAAGATGAAGAATTGAAGACTTCTAGAAGTGCTTTTCAAAATCGACAATATCCATATTTGGCTCCAAGATATTCAGATTTTTATAGCCCCGTTTACAATCCTTACAATCGCATCGGTAATCCCTCGAGCTATTATTTAATGCACACTTATGGGGTTCAAGACCCAGTAACAGAGCATCCTCATTAAGATTTTTGATTTTTACGTTTTAAATATTTTTCATATAAATCAGGACGATTTTTTTGTGTAATTTCTTCAGCTTTTTCTTTGCGCCATTTTTCAATATTGGCATGATGCCCAGATAGCAAAACTGTGGGCACTTCTTTGCCTAAAAAATTGGCGGGACGGGTATAATGGGGATATTCCAATAAATATTCATAATCAGTATTTTCAATATTGCCGAAACTTTCTTGTTCAAGCGATTGCTCAGCTCCAAGCACGCCTTTTACGTTGCGTAAAATGGCGTCAATTAACACGTAAGAAGCAATTTCTCCGCCCGACAACACATAATCGCCAATTGAAATTTCTTCGACATCAAAAATGTCAATTATTCTTTGGTCAATTCCTTCGTAACGACCGCAAATAATATTAATTTCGCTATCTTGCGACAGCTCTTGCGCCATTTTTTGATTAAAAACTTTACCTCGCGGTGAGAGATAAATAATTTTAGGTTTTTTTAAATTTTGTGGATTTTGTAAGATATTTTTTTCAAGCGCATTATGCAAAACATCGGGACGAAAAACCATGCCGGCACCGCCTCCAAACGGCGCGTCATCAACGGTTTTGCGCGCATCAAAACCGTAATCACGAATATTGATAATATCTAACTTCCATAAATTTTTATTAAGCGCTTCACCCGTGATTGACTTAGCTAAAATTTGCGGAAAAAGTTCAGGG
>JBIIBR010000179.1:0-2849 GCA_044239285.1 Rickettsiales bacterium
GCCTAAACGGCTATTTTTAGCAAATAACGGGATCATGAGCGAAGCGAAGCAATCCCAGTCGCGAGTCGTCTTCGAAATCAAAATTTATTTTGATTGAGAAAAGCGACGAAGCGTTGCAAAGCAAAAGTAGATTTTGTGTTAGATTTTGTGCAAATCGGGGGATTTTTTGTCATAATATTGCAGATAAATCTTGCCACTAACCCTTAAGTCAATTGACTTTATCGCCTTATCATTTTTTGATGTTGAATATATTTTTATTAAATCGCTCCACGCATCGGAAATTTCAATTTCTGGCAATTTAACCAACAAACCGTCAAAAAATCTAATGTCCCAACGTCTATTGCCAACCCAATTTGCCGAATAGATATCTTGACTGATTTCAGAATTAATTACCAAAATATTAAATAAGGATTTGGCATTTTCATTAGCGCCCTTTCCCGATAAAATTATCATATTTTTAAACTCTTCGCTTTGCTCATATCGATCCAGAAATGGAATTGAATTGCCCTCCTTGTCAATGATAAATTTTTTTTCATCATTGATCCAAATTGCAAATGGCTGATACTCTTCAATTTCAATATTTAGAACATCGGGCATGAGCCTTTTTATTCTAACTTTATCAATCCAATGAAGCTTTGATTTCAATTCGTCGATTAAATTTTGCATTAAAGGAATTAAATCAATATTATCTTGCCCGCCACTCGTCAAAGAGCCCTTTTCAGTTTCAAAATTTTTAATTATCAATATTACTTCTTCATTAGAAACTCTTTTATTTCCAGAAATATTAATCGAAGAAAATTTAAAATTATCTAGTTTAAAATAACGATAAAAATAATTTGTGTATTTATTTTTAATTCGATTTGAAAGCTTGGGATTGTAAATTTGAATCGCAAACAATGTTATAAAAGTTACCACTACAAAACCTAAAAAAGATCTCAACAAAATTGGCTTTATGAAGCCATTTATAATATTTTTAGCTTTGCGCCAAAAAGAATTTGTTAAGAAAAAATTGCGGATTTTTTGTTGAATTTTTTCTATCCACATCTTGCGGTTTTAATTAAAAATTCAACGATATCTTCGAATTGGATTCCAACATGTTTGGCTATTTTGGGAACAAGTGATGTTGGAGTAAATCCCGGATGAGTATTTATTTCGAGCAAATGGAATAAATTATCGCCAAAATTTTTATTATTTAAAATAAAATCAACTCGGCTAATTCCGCGACAACCGATGGCTTTATAACAAGCTTCGCTTAACTTCAAAACTTCGGCATATTTTTCGGCAGAAATTTCAGCCGGCATAATATAATCGGTCATTCCCGCCGTATATTTGCAATTATAATCATAAAATAAACCATGCGGTCTAACCTCTATTGCTCCAAGAGCCTTTCCATCCATAATTGCGACGTGAATTTCTTGCCCCGCTAAATAATTTTCAAGAATCATTTGATCGCCATATTGCCATTTAAATTCACTAAAATCAAATTTTGAATTCGGCAAAATTACTTCGACTCCAACGCTCGATCCTTCGTTGATGGGCTTGATTACGAATGGCTTGCCGATTTCAAATATTTTTTGCTTATTTTCTTCATCTTCACCTTTATTTAAAATTCTATATTTTGGCGAAGCAACGTTTTCAAGCGAGCAAACTTTACGCGTTAAAATTTTATCCATACAAACCGCCGAGGCGATCAAACCCGAATGAGTATAAGGAATTTCCAAAATGTCGAGAACGCCTTGAATTCGCCCATCTTCGCCATATTGCCCATGCAAAGAGTTAAAAACAATATCGGGTTTAATTCTTTTTAAATCTTCAAAAATTTGATGCGAAAAATCAACTTTTTCAACATTATATCCAAGCTTTATCAAAGCTTGATAAACGCCCTCGCCCGAACGCAAAGAAACCTCTCTTTCAGAATTCCATCCGCCACACAAAACTACAATTTTTTTTGTTTTCATAATTTAAATTCCACTAATTATTTGCATTCTTTTTGTTCTTTTCTTCATCCGCTAAACGACTAATTTCGTTAAATCTATTAAAGGCGGTTTTAACCTTATCTTCAGAATTTAATTCATCACTTACAAATTGAATTAAATCTTCAAAAGGAATATGATTTTTTTTAGCAATTTCATTCAAAGAAGCCATCGAATTAACAACATTTTCAGGAATCACCACTCCTCTTTGGGTTAAATATTTCATTTGATAACCGATCGGATGCGAGGTTTCTTGCGGATCGCCGACATAAAAATCGATTACCGAATTTGTCGACCCAACTTTACAATTTAAACTAAATTTTTTAACCATTTTTTTAAAAAATTATTTAGCGATAAAAAACGCACCATTAATAAAATTATTTTTTTTATATTGCAACTCTTCGCCCAAAAAAAACTCAGAATCATAATATTTGAAAGTTTTAAGATTTGCACCGAATAAATCAACCAAAATATGACCGGAAGCAGTATCCCATTCCATCGATTTGCGAAAATGCAAATATAAATTGGCATCGCCTTCAATAATTCTAAAGAATTTAATTGCCGAAGATAGTTTTTCAACTTTAAAATTATCAACAAATTGTGGATAGAATTTTTTAACAAAATTTTTTACATCATCATTTTTTGTTCGCGAGCTTGTTATTATACTCAAATAGTTTTTGTTAAATGTATTTTTATTTAATGTAACATTTTTATTTTCGCGATGATTATAAAGAATTAACTGATCTTGATGATTATTAAAAATCATTTTTCCACCTTCAAACAAAGGAGCGTAAATCAAACCAAAAATTGGTTTACGATTTTTAATTAAGGCAATATTTATACAAAATTCAACATTATTATTAATAAAACTTGAAG
>JBIIBR010000181.1:0-2841 GCA_044239285.1 Rickettsiales bacterium
TTTCTTTTCATCAAGAATCTTGAGAAGTATTGGACCCATTGCCTTCACAACACCTTCATCAACTTCGTAAAAATTAATTTCTTTTTTCATAAATTTTTATAAAAAATCATTAAATTCGTTAATAATTTGCTGATAAAGTTCTCTTTTAAAATTAACAATCAGACTAATTAATTCGACCCTTTCAATCCATTTCCATTCTGAAAATTCGGGCTCTTGCGAAGCGATATTAACATCGAGGTCATCACCTATAAATTCTAACAAATACCATCTTTGTCTTTGCCCCAAATATTTTCCGCCCCAAAATTTTTTTTGTAATTTATACGGCAAATCATAATAAAAATAATTATCACTTTTTTTGATAATTTTAACAAAATTATTGGCAATTCCGGTTTCTTCTTTTAACTCACGAAACATTGCCACATCTTCATCCTCACCCGCATCAATTCCACCCTGAGGCATTTGCCAAGAGTCGGATTGATTGTCGATTCTTTTGCCGACAAAAATTTTTTTATGTTTATTTATAAGCATAACTCCAACTCCACTTCGATATAAGTGGTTTGGTCGCTCTTGTTGATTAATGTTTTTTGCGATGGTTGACATAATGGATTTTTTAGCTAAAATTTATTTATAAATACATATTTCAAGGTTTAGCAAGTGATGGCGGGCTTTATATCCCAGAATTTTTACCAAGTTTTGATGAGAAAAAACTGCGAGAATTGCGCAAAATGTCTTATCAAGAATTATTTTTTGAGATTACGCGCATTTTTGTCGATAATGAAATTCCCAATGATGAATATAAAAAAATTATTGAAAAATCTTATGCAACATTCTCGCATCAAGCGATAGCCCCACTTAAACAACTTGATAAAAATCATTATTTACTTGAATTATTTCACGGTCCAACTTTGGCTTTTAAAGATTTTGCTTTGCAATTTTTAGGCAATGTTTTGGATTATTTTTTAAAAATTCGTAGTCAAAAAATTGTAATTATCGGCGCCACTTCGGGTGATACTGGATCGGCGGCGATTCATGGTTGCATGCATTGCAAAAATGCCGAGATTTTTATTATGTATCCACATCAAAAAGTTTCCGAAGTTCAGCGTCGCCAAATGACGACCGTCATTCAAGATAATGTTTTTAATATTGCCTTGAATGGCAATTTTGACGATTGTCAAAATCTGGTGAAAAAAATGTTTGGCGATCAAGATTTTCTTAATGGCAAAAAAATGGTGGCGGTTAATTCGATTAATTTCGCCCGCATTATGGCGCAAATTGTTTATTATTTTTATAGCGCTTTGCGCCTAGCCTGCGATGAGAAAACTCCAATTTCATTTTCGGTTCCAAGTGGCAATTTTGGCGATATTTATGCCGGATTTTTGGCAAAAAAAATGGGACTCAATATTAATAAATTAATTATTGCCACCAATTCCAACGACATCTTAACGCGCTTCATTGAAAATAACGATTACAGCAAAAAAGAAATGATTGAAACTCTGTCCCCGAGTATGAATATTCAAGTCGCCAGCAATTTTGAAAGATTAATTTACGACGCTCTAAAAGCGCAAAGAATCGAACAAAAAACTCCCGAAATAATTAATGAATTTTTACGCACGGGAATTTTAAAAATGCCGTCCGAAGTCCACAAAAATATCAAAAAAGATTTTTGTGCATTCAAAATTGATGACGCCGAAACCATTGAATCGATTAGAAAATATTATGCCACCACCGGCGAAATTCTTGATCCACATACCGCCATCGGCACTTTAGCAACTGAAAAATTTATGGAAACTTCAGATTATCACGGCGAAGCGATCGTGACTTTGGCGACGGCACATCCCGCTAAGTTTCCTGACTCAATCGAAACTGCAAAAACTCCACAACCAAAATTGCCAATTTTTTTAAATGATTTATTTGAAAGAGAAGAAAAATTTACCATTTTGGAAAATAATCTTGATGTGGTGAAGAAATTTATTTCAGCAAAAATATAGTTTATAATGGCTCCAAATCTTGGTTTTGCATCGTTAATTTTAAATTTATCGACAACTTTATTTGGAGCTTTTTTTTATTTTTTTTATCACAAAAAATATCAAGCCCAAGATTTAACTAAAATTTATTTGATGCTTTGCATTGTAAGTTTTGTAGCCTCAATTTTATCACAAATTTTTCTAATTTATAGTTTTGTAATTTCCGATTATTCGGTAAGCAATGTTTATCAAAATTCTCACCATCTCAAGCCTCTACTTTACAAAATCGCTGGCTCGTGGGGCAATCACGAAGGTTCGATGTTATTGTTAATTTCAGTTTTATCTTTTTATAATTTAATTTTGGCAATTTTTAGCAAATTACCAAATGCCGTAAAAATTAACGCCATCGCCACTCAAAAATTTATTATTACTCTTTTTTGCGCCTACACCGCCATAACTTCAAACCCATTTTTAAGAATTTTTCCAACACCACAAAACGGACTTGGACTCAATCCAATTTTGCAAGATATCGGCTTGGCTCTTCATCCGCCGATGCTTTATTTTGGTTATCTCGGTTTTAGTCTGGTTTTTTCAATTACAATTGGCGCTTTAATCGCCAAAGATTTTAACGAAAAAGTTATAAAATCACTTCGTTATTTGGTTTATTTTTCATTCATGATTTTAACTTTAGGAATTGCTCTCGGCTCTTGGTGGGCTTATCGCGAACTCGGTTGGGGCGGATATTGGTTTTGGGATCCGGTTGAAAATATTTCATTAATGCCATGGATTTCGGCAATCGCTCTAATCCACGCCCTCAAGCTCGCCAAAGAAAATTCCGCCATGAAATCTTGGAGCGCATTTTTGGCAATTATCACCA
>JBIIBR010000182.1:0-2815 GCA_044239285.1 Rickettsiales bacterium
GAAATTAAAAATATTTTAGAAGCAAAGGACCGCTCTAAATCTGGTCCCAACGCTCCATCTTGCGGTTTATATTTTTTAAAAACTGATTATTAAAAACCAATTATGAATTGGCTTTCACAAGCGCAATTTTAAGTTCTTTTAATTGACGCTCGGAAACATTGGCTGGGGCATTCATCATTAAATCTTGCGCCTTACCATTCATTGGAAACGGAATTACCTCGCGAATATTTGGCTCGTCAGCCAAAAGCATAACAATGCGATCAATCCCCGGAGCTAAACCACCATGCGGAGGAGCGCCAAATTTGAAAGCATTAAGCATCGCTCCGAATTGTTTTTCGACGACATCTTGACCATAGCCAGCAATTTCAAAAGCACGATACATGATTTCAGGTTTATGATTGCGAATCGCTCCCGAACAAAGCTCGACGCCATTACAAACTATATCATATTGAAAAGCTTTAATGGTAATTGGATCTTGCGAATTAAGAGCCTCTAAGCCTCCTTGAGGCATTGAAAATGGATTATGCGAAAATTCAACTTTACCAGTTTCATGATCAAGCTCATACATTGGGAAATCTACTATCCAACAAAATTTATAAATTGATTCATCAATTAAATTCAAATCTTGCCCAAGTTTAATACGAGTTTGACCTGCGATTTTAATGGCTTCGTGAGATTTTCCGCAAGAAAAGAAAACTGCGTCACCATTATTTAAATTCGCAGTTTTTTTCAATTCTTCAATTTTTTCTGGAGCTAAAAATTTAGCGATCGGACCTTTAGCTTCGCCATTTTCATCAAAAATAATATAAGCCAAGCCTTTAGCGCCAACACTTTGAGCGAATTCAATCATTTTATCAAAAAATGATCGCGGTTGCGATGCACATTTCGGGGCTGGAATAGCACGAATAATTGCTCCCTGCTCTATGGCTTTGGTAAAAATCGAAAAACCCGAACCAACAAAAATATTAGTGGCTTCGGAAATTATAATTGGGTTACGCAAATCAGGTTTATCAATGCCATATTTTAAAATCGCTTCTTCGTAAGGAATGCGAATAAAATTTTTATCATGAAGTTTTTTACAGCCAAATTGATTAAAAATGTTGTACATCACCGGTTCAATTGCCGAGAACACATCTTCTTGCGTAACAAAAGCCATTTCAACATCAAGTTGATAAAATTCGGGCGAGCGATCTGCACGCAAATCTTCATCGCGAAAACATGGCGCGATTTGAAAATAACGGTCAAAACCGGAAACCATTAAAAGTTGCTTGAATTGTTGTGGCGCTTGGGGTAAAGCATAAAATTTACCAGGATGAAGGCGAGCTGGAACCAAATAATCTCTAGCTCCTTCAGGGCTTGAAGCCGTTAAAATTGGCGTTTGAATTTCTAAAAAATTTTGCTTAACCATTTCAACGCGAAGCGCTGAGATTACTTGAGAGCGTAAGATGATATTTTTGTGAGTTTTATCACGACGCAAATCAAGAAAACGATATTTTAAACGTAATTCTTCAGGATAATTTTCATTTTCGGCGTTAATTTGGAAAGGAATTTGCTCGGCTAGAGACTCTATTATCAACTCTTCAACCCTAATTTCAATTTCACCCGTTTTAATTTTAGTATTGATAGCTTCAGCATCACGAGCGACAACATTGCCGACAATTGTAATAACCGATTCAAGCTTAATTGAAGCGATGGCGTCGAGATTAAGTTTTTTATTTTGTTGATCAATAACGATTTGCGTAATGCCATAATGATCGCGTAAATCGATGAAAATCAGGCTTCCATGATCGCGTTTTGAGTGAACCCAACCCGATAATTTAACCTCTTGGGAAATGTTGCTATTATTTAATGCACTGCAATTATGCGTTCTGAATTTATGGATCACAAAATATGTTTTTTATGAGATTTGTAAAGAGTATTAAGACTTTGAGGATAAAGACTTTTTTTACAAAATAAAGTTAAATTTATTCCAATAAAAAATCTTATTTATAAATGAATATAAATAAGATTTTTGGTAACTTATACAGTGATAAATTTATCTCTGTAAATTTTGTAGTTATTGAGTTATTTGTTGACTTGGTTTTTCAACAGCTTCTGCCGAAGCCTTAGCAACTACTGGATTAGGATTATTTTCGCTCATATGTTTATAAAAATAAAGGTTAATAAAACTTAACAGCTACTCTAAAACTTAAAAAAAATAAATCAAGAGTTTTTTTTATTAATAAAGATCATAGGAGTTAACGCCACCGTAATAAAAGCGATTTTTACAAACGCTACATTTAGAAGTTTTTGCCATAAATAATTCGATTGCCCTAGGCTCTTTCAAGCATATTAACCAAGCCACGCCGTGAAAAAAAGGCAACAAAACCAAGATGTATAAAAAATTACTGGTAAAAACGAAAGTCATTAAACATATCAATAAGTTTAAAGTTGCAAAGGTATAGCTTACGCCAAGCAACATTGGGGGCCTAGTTAAACCAAGAAATAAAGAATCAACTTCAATCTCTCCACTTGTTTCTGCGCTCATAAAATAAATCCTAAAAATTAGTTTGACAAAGAATGACTAATTAATAAAAATATTTTATCAGAATTAAGTCAATCTATTTTATTAAATTTCAAACAAAATTTAGAATTTTATGTCGTTACTTGCAAAATCTTTATCAAATATAAAGCCATCACCAACAATTGCCGTTGCAACCAAAGCTTCAGAGCTTAAGGCGCAAGGCTTTGATATAATTTCTTTGGGTATGGGCGAGCCTGATTTCGACACTCCGGAGAACATCAAACAAGCTGGCATAAAAGCCATTCAAAATGG
>JBIIBR010000183.1:0-2814 GCA_044239285.1 Rickettsiales bacterium
ATACCCACGTTTGTCGGGTCGCTAATCGACTTGGATTAGTTGACGAAGCTAATCCTGAAAGAACCGAAGAAGCGTTGTTAAAAAAAATCCCCAAAAAATTTTTATATTATGCTCATCATTGGATGATATTGCATGGACGTTATGTTTGCCAAGCGCGCAAGCCCAATTGTAAAAATTGTCAAATTGAAAAATTTTGTCAATTTGATAAAAAAATTCTGTAAAAAAAACTTAAAAAATATTTCTTCATAATCTCTTGTTGATTAAAATTTAAATTAGTAAAATTGCACAAATTTAAATTTTAATTTATGGCGATCGAACAAAAAGAATTATACGAAATTGTTAAATTAAGCTTTCCAGAAGCAACCGTGAAAATAGTTGATTTAGTTGGCGACAAAGACCATTATCGTATTGAAATTATTGATAAAAATTTTGCTCAAAAAAATAAAATTCAACAACATCGAATTGTTCATAAAGCTCTAGATTCAATTTTAAATAACCGGCTTCACGCCATAGAAATCAACACTTCATCAAATTAAATTATGGATAATATTTTTGCAGAAATTAAAAAAACCGTCGAAGAAAATAAAGTTGTTCTTTATATGAAGGGCTCTAAAGATTTTCCACAATGCGGATTTTCAGCCACCGTGGTACAAATTTTAAAGAATTTAAACGTTAATTTTGTTGATATTAATGTGTTAACTAATCCAGAAATTCGCGAAGGAATTAAAGAATTTTCTGATTGGCCAACTATCCCGCAACTCTATGTCGCTGGCGAGTTTGTCGGTGGTTGCGATATCGTCAAAGAAATGTTTCAAGCTCAAGAATTACAAGAATTATTGAAAGATAAAAAAATAATTTAAGAACTTTTAAATTTATTGAAATTTAAGAAAATAAAAATTCATTTAAATTAAAAATGGAATATGCAATTGAGATAAATAATCTCCAAAAAACTTATCAAAAATCTAAAAAATCTTTGCAAAAAGATGCTTTAAAATCGATAGATTTAAAAATTAAAAAAGGTTCTTTTTTTGGATTACTCGGTCCCAATGGAGCTGGTAAATCAACTATTATCAACATTTTAGCGGGTTTGGTTAAAAAAACCTCGGGACAAGTTAAAATCGCTGGAATTGATATTGACGAAAATCAAAAAGCCACCAAATTTAAAATTGGCATTGTTCCGCAAGAATTAATCATCGATCCATTTTTTAATGTTCACGAAACTTTAGAAATTTATGCCGGATATTTTGGCATTCCAAAAGCGCAAAGACGCACCGATGAAATTATTGAAGCTTTAGGTTTAAAAGACAAAGCCAAATCAACTCCAAGAAGTCTTTCGGGCGGAATGCGTCGGCGTTTATTAGTGGCAAAAGCTTTGGTGCATAATCCTGAAATTTTAGTGCTCGATGAACCAACCGCTGGCGTTGATGTCGAGCTTCGCAATCAATTATGGAATTATGTCAAAAAACTCAATCAAAATGGCACCACAATATTACTCACGACGCATTATTTGGAAGAGGCCGAAGAATTATGTGATGAAATTGCTATTATTAGCAAGGGCGAAGTTATTGCTTGCGATCGCAAAGAAAATTTAATGAAATTATTGTCGAATAAAGAAATTATTGTATCGGCAAATGAAAAAATTGACCCAATTTTTAGTGAAAAATTACCAAATTTGAAAACAAAATTTTTGGCTCCAGATAAAATTTCGATTACTTACGATCCAGAAAAAACCGAAGTCGGAAAAATTTTACAAATAATTTCTGAAGCTAAGATTGACATTAGAGACATCTCGACCCAACAGCCCGATTTGGAAGAAATTTTTAAACATCTTATTGCAAAAAAATGAAAGATTTAATTTCGATCGACGATATCAATATAAATCAAATTGACGAAATCCATCGATTGGCGAATCAATATTTTCTAAATCCCAATCTTCATTGCAATGATTTAAAAGAAAAAATTTTAGTTAATTTTTTCTTTGAAAATTCAACGCGAACTCGAATGTCGTTTGAAATCGCCGGTAAAAAAATGGGCGCGAAAGTCGTTAATCTTGATATTTCTTTATCCTCCCTAAAGAAAGGTGAGTCAATCATCGACACCGCTCAAACCATTAACGCTATGAACCCTGATTTCGTAGCGATTCGCCATAATTCAAGTGGCATTATCCAAATTCTAAAAAAATATTTAAATTGTTCGATAATCAATGCAGGAGATGGCACCAACGAACATCCGTCGCAAGCTTTACTCGATTCTTTTGTAATAAAAAATCATAAAAAAACTTTAAATAATTTAAAAATTGCAATTTGTGGCGATGTTTTGCATTCCAGGGTTGCAAGGTCAAATATTAAACTTTTGGCAAAATATAATTGCGAAATTCGCGTAATCACTTCGCCAACTTTAATTTCCAAGCATTATCGCGAATGGCTTAAAGAAAATTGGAATATTGAAGTTTACGAAAATTTAATCGATGGCATTAAAGATGTTGACGTAATAATGATGCTTCGTATTCAACAAGAAAGAATGGTCGGATCTTACATTTCTTCTTTGGCGGAATATTATAAAATTTATGGCTTAACTCATGAAAAAATTTTACATGCCAAGAACGCAATAATAATGCACCCTGGACCGATTAATCGTGATGTAGAAATTTCGTCGCAACTTGCTGACGACCCAAAAAAATCTTTAATTCTAGAGCAAGTTTCGGCTGGAGTGGCAGTCCGACAAGCGATTTTAAAATTATTATAAATTACAAAATATTTTAAATATCTTGAATATAAACAAATATTAAATTATCGTTTGAGCTAAATATTAATA
>JBIIBR010000016.1:0-11350 GCA_044239285.1 Rickettsiales bacterium
CTAAAAAAATTCTAGAAAATTTAGTTGCTGAATTTGATATTGCAGGAATATTTTGGAATCGTTGTTATGAACCTTTGCGCATTAAAAAAGACCGTGAAATAAAAGCATTTTTTAAGCAAAAAAATATAATTGCACAAAGTTTTAACGGCTCACTTTTGTGGGAACCGCATGAAGTTTTAAAAAGCGATCAAACTCCTTATAAAGTCTTTACGCCTTACTATCGCAAAGGTTGCTTACTAAAAACCGAACCGCGAAAACCTTTAAAAAAACCCGAGAATTTTGCAATTTTTCACGATAAAAATAACAAAATTAAATTAGAAAATTTGCAACTTTTACCCACAATAAAATGGGATCAAGAAATGCAAAAATATTGGCAAATTGGCGAAGATTTTGCTTATAAAAAAATGCAAAATTTTGTCAAAAATAATTTGCAAAATTATAAGGATGGACGCAATTTTCCATCACAAAATAACGTCTCTCGACTCTCTCCTCACTTGCATTTTGGCGAAATTTCACCACATCAAATTTGGCATTTTGCTCAAGAAAATTATCGCGAAAAAACTGAAGAATTAAATCTCGATCATTTTTTAAGCGAGCTTGGCTGGCGGGAATTTTCATATTATCTACTTTTTCATTTTCCGCATTTGCCCGACAAAAATTTTCAACCACGTTTTGATAATTTTTTATGGCAAAAAAATGAAAATTTTTTAAAGGCTTGGCACAAAGGAAAAACTGGTTACCCAATTGTCGATGCCGGCATGAGAGAGTTGTGGCAAACCGGTCAAATGCATAATCGCGTGCGCATGATTGTCGGCTCATTTTTAGTAAAAAATTTATTACTCGATTGGCGTCTTGGCGAAAAATGGTTTTGGGATTGCTTAGTCGACGCCGATTTAGCGAGTAACTCGGCAAGTTGGCAATGGGTGGCGGGAAGCGGAGCCGATGCGGCGCCTTATTTTCGTATTTTTAACCCAGTTTTACAAGGCGAAAAATTTGATCCCGAGGGCGAATATACGCGCAAATTTGTCCCCGAATTAAAAAATTTACCGGCTAAATTTTTATATAAACCATGGGAAGCTCCGACGGAAATTTTAGAAAAATCAGGAATTACTTTAGGAAAAAATTATCCACATCCAATTGTAAAAATTGATGAGTCGCGAGATTTGGCACTCAAGACTTTTAAGGCTTTACCAAAAATTGGCGAGGATGATAAACTTTCTTAAAAATGGCTCATAAAAAACTTAATTTACCGCAAAAAATTTGCATCAAATGTAATAAATTTTTTACTTGGCGAAAAAAATGGGAAAGAGATTGGGATAATGTAAAATTCTGTTCCGAAAAATGTAAAAGGGAGAAAAAAAACAATGCGATTAAATAAAATTTATCACAAAATTTTTACCTCAATAATTACATTATTATTATTAATTTTATTTTCAAAAAATTCAAACGCACTCGATAATATGACAAAAATTCCAAATAAAAATTTTAAAGAAAATGCTAAAAATGTGCTTGGCACCAAACTCGAATCATGTTGTTTTGACCCTTTAACTGGTTACTTCCGCGACGGTTTTTGCCACACTAATTTTCAAGATGTCGGCACTCATGTGGTTTGCGCTCAAATTACCGATGAATTTTTACAACTTACTTTATCTCGGGGTAATGATTTGATAACCCCCGCCCCAAATTATAATTTTAAAGGATTAAAGGTTGGGGATTTTTGGTGCCTTTGCGCATTAAGATGGCTCGAAGCTCACGAGGCTGGAGTCGCTCCCAAAATAAAATTAGAATCAACCAACTCAAAAGTTTTAGATTATATCGATTTAAAAACTTTAAAAAAATACGACATTAACAAAAAAGAATAATTTAAAAAAATATTTGCTATTTAAAAAAATATTGGCAACATTGATAATCGTTATTGCTAATTTTAAATTAATTTTTTGCCTCATAAAGCCATTATTGTAAAGCTTTCAAAGTTTTAAAATCAAAAATTTAAATTTCAAAATTTGGCATTTTTTATTTCAAATTTTTATCATATTTTTCATGTTTTTCTCTAATTTTTTTCGTAGAAATTTTTTGATTTTGCAAATTATTTTTAGTTTTTTTTGTGGTGAAATTTTGGCAAAAAAAATGCCCTCATCCGAAATTTTAAAAAATAATTCCGAGAAAAATATTTTACCAAAAATTACCATTACCGCCACCAATGAAAATCAAGATGGCTACAAAGCCGAAAATGTCACCAGCTCAACTCGTACTAACAAAATTTTACGCGATATTCCGCAAGCAATTAATGCGGTTTCACAACAACAAATTCGCGATCAAAATATTGTAAATATGGAACAAGCGACGCTTTATATTCCAAGCGTCAACATTCAACAAGGCGAAGGCAATCGTGATCAAATTTCAATTCGTGGCAACAGCTCCACCGCCGATTTTTTTATCGATGGCGCGCGCGACGATATGCAATATTTTCGTGATTTTTATAACATTGAAAAAGTTGAATTTTTAAATGGTCCCAACGCGTTGGCATTTGGTCGTGGCGGGGCTGGAGGCTTGGTCAATCGTGTTTCAAAATTTGCCGATGGCATAAAAAAACGTCAAATTATTTTATCCGGCGGTTCATTTGAAAATCGCCGTTTACAAACCGATTTAAGCGAAAAAATTAACGAAAATTTATCGCTTCGCTTCAACGGTTTTTATGAAAAATCGCAAAGTTTTCGTGATTATGGCAATTTAGAACGTTTCGGCTTTAACCCTACGGGTACAATAATTCTTGGTAAAAATACCGATGTTAAATTTGGTTATGAGCATTTTTACGATAATCGCTTTAATGATCGTGGCGTCCCTTCCAAAAATGGCGAACCCTTAAAAACTTCTGCTTCAAAATTTTTTGGCAATCCTAACGAAAATGATTCGGAAAATAAATTAGATTCGGTTTTCGCCACCCTCAATCACGAATTTCAAAATCAATTTCAATTAAAAAATTACACCCGCTTTACGCAATATTCAAAATTTTACAAAAATGTTTTTGCGAGTGGCGAAGTTGGCGCCAATAATCACTTTAATCTCTCGGCTTACAACAACGCTCAAGAGCGTAAAAATTTTACCAACCAAACCGATCTAACTAAAAAATTTGAGGCTTTTTCGCTGAAACATTTAGCGTTATTTGGCACCGAAATTACTCGCCAAGAATCGTCGGTGAGTCGCTTAAGTGGCTATTTCAACAATAAAAATACCTCATTGGCAATTTCAATTTTTGATGATATAAATTTAACGCCAATCACTTATCGCCGAGCTTCGAGCGATGTTAATAATAATTCAACCGTGGCGGTTTTGGGCTCATATTTACAAGATCAAATCACTTTTAACGAACATTTTGAACTTACGGCGGGGCTTCGCTTCGATAGTTTCGATATTAAACTTGAAAATAAAAATAATGGGCAAAATTTTAAAAGACGCGATAATTTTATTTCACCAAAATTGGGTTTGGTTTTCAAGCCCCAAAAAAATATTTCACTTTATTCGAGCTACAGCACCAGCTATTTACCAAGTGCCGGCGACCAATTTTCTTCACTCGACGCTAAGTCAAAATCTTTGAAACCGGAGAAATTACAAAATTACGAATTCGGCACCAAATGGGATATCACCGACAAACTTAATTTTAACACCGCAATTTTTCAATTAGATCGAACCAACACTCGAGCCAACGACCCGAGCGGTTCGGGCTATTTTGTTTTAACAGGAAGTTCAAGAATTCGTGGCTTTGAAGCTTCTTCGACGGGAAAAATTAATAAAAATATTGAGATGATTGCTTCATACTCTCATCTTGATGCAAAAATTTCTAGCACAACGCTTGATGCCAAAAAAGGCAATAAATTAGCCTTGACCCCGAGCAATAAAATTGCTTTGTGGAATAAATATAATTTCACTAAAGAATTAAGTTTCGGACTTGGTTTTATCAAGCAATCAAGCCAATATTCTGCGGTTGATAATAAAGTAAAATTGAAAGGATTTAATCGTTTTGACGGCGCAATATTTTATAAAATTGATGAAAAAACTCGAGCGCAAATTAATGTTGAAAATATTTTTAACAAAAAATATTTCCTCACCGCTCACAATAATAATAATTTGCAATTCGGCTCCACGCGTGCTTTCAAAGCGAGTTTGAATATGGAGTTTTAGGTTTTAAATTTATTTTAAAAATCTCAGCATCACCTCATCAAGCGAAACCTCGCTCTTCTCGCCATTTTTTCGATTTTTAATTTCAACTTTTCCTAAAGCTAAAGATTTGGGTCCGACAATAATTTGTTTTGGAACGCCGATTAAATCAGCCACCGAGAATTTTTGTCCCAAACTATTTTTGGTATCATCATAAAGCACTTCGACACCTTGATTTTGCAGTTTTAAATAAAGCTCTTCGCAAGCCTTATCACAAGCTTCGTCGCCAATTCGAATATTAATTAAAATTACGTCAAAAGGTGAAATTTGTGCAGGCCAAATAATGCCCTTTTCGTCGTGATTGGCTTCGATCGCCGCCGCCACGACGCGAGAAACACCAATACCATAAGAACCCATATTTGGATAAATTTTTTCGCCACCCGCACCCATGACCGAAGCCTCCATGGCTTTAGAATATTTTAAACCAAAATTAAAAACTTGACCGACTTCAATTCCGCGCCTAGAAACGAGGTGATCCGCAGGAATTGGACATTTTTCGGGAATGTGCAAATCATCGGCCATGGCATAAATTTTTTGAGTTTGAGCGATATCAATTTCTTGTTCTTCACTCAATTCATCAAATTTTTTATCATAAAAAATTGCACTCTCACCGACATCCGCCAAAATATGAAATTCATGTGATAAATCGCCTCCGATCGCTCCAGTATCTGCTCTCAAGGCGATTGGCTTTAAACCCATTTTACGAAAAATTTTAAAATAAGTTTCATACATCAAATCATAAGTTTTGCGCGCGTCTTCCGCATTTAAATCGAATGAATAAGAATCTTTCATCAAAAATTCTCGACCTCGCATCAAGCCAAATCTGGGGCGGATTTCATCGCGAAATTTCCAATGAATTTGATATAAATTTTTCGGCAAATCCTTGTAAGAAGTGATATTTTTACGAAATAAATCTGTCACAACTTCTTCATGAGTTGGACCGTAAAGAATATCGCGATCGTGACGATCTTTGATTCTAAGCATCTCTTTGCCGTAAGCTTCATATCGACCCGACTCAATCCATAATTCTGCAGGCTGAATAGTTGGCATTAGCACTTCCAAAGCCCCCGCCTTGTCCATTTCTTCTTTGATAATTTTTTCAACTTTACGCAAAACTTTTAAACCGAGTGGCAACCAAGAATAAATTCCCGAAGCGGTTTGGCGAATCATGCCGGCTCGGACCATTAATTGGTGGGAGACCACCGTGGCATCGATTGGATTTTCTTTTAAAGTTGGTAAAAAATATTTTGATAAACGCATAAAATTTCAATAAAAATTGAGTAAAATATATTAATTTAAAAAAGTTGCGAAATTTAGATTACGACTGATAAATCGCCCACTTCATGAAACAAATCCCGAATCATCGCCAAAAGTATTAAACGATTTTCGCGAGCGTAATTATCGACATCATTTACCACCACATGTTCAAAAAAATGATCGAGTGGCGCCTCAATTACCGCTAGCAATGCGAAGGCTTTTTCAAATTCTGCTTTGGTAATAAATTTATAAAAATCACGAGAAATTTGCTTAATTCGACGATAAAGCAATCTTTCATATTTGCTTTTGAAGCCAAGAACCGAAGGGCGTCCTTGAAATTTTTTAGAATCTTTTTTTTCTTCAATCGCTAAAATATTGGTTGATCTTTTGTAAAGTTCAATAAGTTTTTTATGCTTATCATTTGATAAAAAATTATCTAAAAATTTAATTTTTTTGATTAAATATAAAATATCCACCGACTTATGCGACTCTAAGCTTTCTAGGTAAGCATTCATCACAACATTTAACACGTCTTGACGCACTTGTTCTTGATCTTTTAAATAAACTTTTAATCTCTCAACAATAAAGCGCACAATTTCTTCGATCAATTTTCTTTTTAATTCGAAAAAATCTTTTTTATTGTTGGAAATGTTTTTTTTAAGAAGCTTGAGCGGATAGGATTTTAGCGAACGCTCGACTAAAATTCTAATCGGAAAAGCAATATTATGTTGATGCGAGGTGCGAATAATTCCAAGAGCGCAACGGCGGAGTGCGAACGGATCTTTGGAGCTTGTCGGCTTTTCATCGATCAAAAAAAATCCAACAATTGTGTCGATTTTATCGGCAATCGCCATGGTGATTCCAAGTGGAGATTGTGCGGTCGGTGAGTTAGCGCCGTCGGGCAAATAATGCTCATAAATCGCATCGGCAATTTTATAATTTTCAAGTTGTTTAGTAGCGTAAAAACTACCGAAGCACCCTTGTAATTCGGGCAATTCAGCCACCGCTTTGGTTGCCAAATCAGCCTTGAGGTACAAAAATTGACAAAAATTTTGCCATCTCTTTCATACGTTCGACCTTTTCAAACATCGTGCCAATTTTTTGATGATAAATAATTTTTTGTAATTTTATCAAATAATCACTCAAGTGATTTTTTAAATCTTCTTCGACAAAAAATTCTAAATCGGCAAGTCTTGCGCGCATGATTTTTTCATTATCGGCAATTATTTTTTCAACATTATTTTCATTAATTTCGCAATCGACAATAAATAAAAATTTGGATGAAAATTTGTCGTCAAAATCGGCGCAACAAATATATTTTTGATTGGATTGCAACGTTAAAATTAAAGCTTCACTTGGTAATTCTAAAAATTTATTATCAATCTCTCCGACCAAAACTTCTGGGCTTTCGCATAATCCAATTAACTCATCTAAAAAATTTGATTTTTCAAAATTAGCGGGCAATTTTAAATAATTTTCGTGAGTAATTTTATGAAGTTTTTGTATAATTTTTTTCCTTCTCGCGTCTTGATCAACAATAATATTATTTTTTTTCATAATATGTTCGTAATCTCTAGCGCTGTTGATTAAAATTTGATTACCAAATTTATCAAAACTAATATTTTTAGCTTGAATAAAAGCAAAATTTAAATCAATTATTTTCTCGTCAAACAACGCAACAATGCCACGAATTGGACGAATCCACTTGGCTTGATTGCCTTCTTGATCAACATCATAACGCATTAATTTTTGCCAAGAATTTTGCATTTTTTGTAAAATTATCGGAAGTGACGAGGCGATTATTTCGCTGGTTTTGGTCACTAATTCAGGCTTATTAAAAACATAAAAACCGTCAATAATTTGCAAATCTTCTAATTTATTTTTGCCGGTTGATTTTAAAAAACCCTCGATTGCTCTAGGATCGGCGTCTAGTTTTGGGCCAATCTTTTTTTGAGCATTTTGAATTTGGTCAGCATTTAAATTATTTAAAATTAACACTAATCTTCGTGGCGAAATAAAAACTTTTATCGAATCTTCGCTTAAAATTAAATTATTTTTTATAAAAACTTCTTGGGCAATTTTAAGAAAATTTTCCGCCGAATTTTTTTGCATTCTAGCGGGAATTTCTTCGCTAAAAATTTCTAAAACAAAATCTGTCATGATTAAAAATTAGTTTGTTCAACACGAATAAATTTAATGCTGTCTATCAGGCTTTTATCAACCAACGCGATGGCATCAACAATATCTTTTTCGACATGATTTTCAGTCAAAATTGCGCCGACAAAAATATCATTATTGCCTTCATTTTGTTGTTTAAAAACAACTTGTTTTGGATTAATGCGATTTGCAAAAAGTTGCTCAACAACATTGCCTTTTGATAAATTATTTTTATCAAAATTAAATACAATAAAATATTGTCCAAAACGTTTTTGAATATTGATAATTTTGGTTTCCTCGAGGTTGATAATTTCAGCGTTAAATAAAAAATTATTATTGCGATTACAAGCGATATCAACGATATCGGCTACCACTGCTGAGCCCGTAGGCTTGCCACCTGCCCCACGTCCAACCATTAAATTATATTCAAAGTTTGAACCCTTGGAAAGCACAGCGTTGTATGAGCCATCGATTTGAGAAATTTTTTCAGAATTTTTAATTAAAGCCGGATAAACCGATTGCTGAACTTCGTCGCCTAAATTTTTATAAACTGCTAGAAGCTTGATTTTGTAGCCCAATTCATCGGCAAGATTAATGTCGTCAATCGAAATTTTATTAATGCCTTCAATATAAGTTTGCGCATAATTTGGAAGCGACGAACGGGCAATCGCCGACAACAAAACGATTTTATGCGCCGTGTCGTTGCCCTCAACATCAAAACGCGGATCAGCTTCAGCATAGCCAAGCTCTTGAGCCTCTTTTAAAGCAGTTTTATAATCTTGTTTTTCATTTTTCATTTTAGTCAAAATGAAATTGCAAGTGCCATTTAAAATTGCATAAATTTCAGAAATTTCATTAGCAACAAAACCCTCTTTAAAAGCTTTTATTATTGGATTAGAACCCGCCACCGATGCTTCAAATCCGATGCTTCCACGATATTTATCAACCCAATTTAAAATTTCTTTTCCCCGCTCCGCAAGTAACGCTTTATTGGCGGTAACCACTTTTTTATTATTTTTTAAACTGCTGTGAATTAAGTCTTTAGCGATGTCATAACCACCCATCAACTCAACTACCACATCAACATTTTGATCTTGAGCCAGATCTAAAATATTGTTATAAAATTTTATTTTTGGATCAACAAAATCTTTTTTTGTTCGCGAAGCAACCGCCACCACTTCAAACTCACAATTAGTGCGAAGAGTGAGTAAATCTTTTTGATTTTGTAAAATTTCATAAACTCCGCGACCAACAGTTCCAAGGCCGGCAATTCCAATTTTAATTTTTTTCATGATTTGTAAAAATTTTTTTAGCAAAATTAAAACTATTTTCTAAAATAGATTAAATTTAAGAGTATCATTATAATCAAATAATTATAATTTATAGAAAAATTTCACAAAAAATAACATTTTTTTTAAAAAACTTATCATGACGAAGAAAAAATTTTACCCAGATGCCAATCAAAACCTTGATTTTGCAAAGATGGAAGAGGATATTTTAAAATTTTGGCACGACGAAAAAATCTTTGAAAAATCGGTTGCGATGCGAAATTTTGCCAATGAACTTGATGAAGATAACACCTCGCCCGTTGTCAATCCTTGCTCGCTTAAAGATCATAAAAATTGTCGTCATGAAAAAAATGATAAAAATGAATTTGTTTTTTATGATGGTCCACCTTTCGCTAACGGTCTTCCGCACTACGGCCATTTGCTTACGGGCTTTATTAAAGATTTAGTCGCGCGTTATCAAACCATGAAAGGTAAAAAAGTTGAACGACGTTTTGGCTGGGATACGCATGGTTTGCCAGTCGAAATGGAAACCGAAAAAGAGCTTACCAAGCGTGAAGGCAAGCCGATTTCGGGGCAAATCGCTATTCAAGAATTTGGCATTGAAAAATTCAATGATGCTTGTCAAAAATCAGTGATGAAATATGCCGATGATTGGGAAAATTACGTCACGCGTCAAGGGCGTTTTGTGGATTTTAAAAATAGCTATAAAACCATGGATTTGAACTACATGGAATCGGTTTTGTGGGCGTTTAAAGAGCTTCATAATAAGGGTTTACTTTACGAAGATTTTCGTGTCGTGCCTTATTCTTGGGCGTGCCAAACTCCGCTTTCAAATTTTGAAACGCGGATGGATAACGCTTACAGGCAGAAGGCGAGTAAAACAGCGAAGGTTAAGTTTTATCTTCAAGAAATTCCAAGTTTTTTACAAAAATTTTCAACATCCACAACTAAAATTGCATTAATCGCTTGGACTACAACGCCGTGGACTTTACCTTCAAATTTAGCTTTGGCAATTGGCGAAAAAATTGAATATGCTTTGGTCAAAAAAGATCATGAAATTTTAATTTTAGCCAAAAATTTAATTGAGAAATTCGCCAAAGATTTTGGCGAACATGAAATACTTGGAAGCGTTATGGGTCAAGAGCTCGTCGGTCTTGGTTATCAACAATTATTTCCTTACAATAATAATTTTCAAAATGATGGAAGCGAAGTTTCGTTAAGAAATGAATCCGCCAAAGTTTTCACAGTTTTAGCGGGTGATTTTGTCTCGACTGAAGAAGGAACTGGCATCGTTCACATCGCCCCCGGCTTTGGCGAAGACGATCAATTGCTTTGTAAAGGCAATGGCATTCCAACTATTTGCCCCGTTGATGAAGGTGGTAAATTTAATTCGGCAATTGGCTTTGTCGGCAAAAATAATAATGTTTATCGCATTAATGACGATAGCAAAGAAGGCGGATTAAAGCTTGATGGGCGCCAAGTTTTCGACACTAATGATGACATTATAAAATATCTTAAAGAAAATAAAATTCTCTTCGGCAATCCTGAACAAATCCTCCACAATTATCCACATTGCTGGCGCACCGACACTCCGCTAATCTACAAAGCCGTGAGTTCGTGGTATGTTAAAGTTACGGCGTTTAAAGATCGCATGGTTGAATTAAATCAACAAATAAATTGGATTCCGAACAATATTAAAGATGGACAATTTGGTAAATGGCTTGAAGGTGCGAGAGATTGGTCAATCACGCGCAACCGCTTCTGGGGCTGTCCCGTGCCAGTTTGGAAAAGTAAGTCGGGCAAATTAAAAGTTTTCGGATCAATCGCTGAACTTGAAAAAATTTCCGGCAAAAAAATCGATAATTTACATCGCCCTTTCATCGATGAAATTGTTTTTTTTGAAGATGGCGAAGAATTTCGTCGCGTCACCGACGTGCTTGATTGTTGGTTCGAAAGCGGATCAATGCCTTACGCGCAAGTCCATTATCCATTTGAAAATAAAGAATGGTTTGAAGATAATTTTCCAGCCGATTTTATCACCGAATATGTCGCTCAAACTCGTGGCTGGTTTTATACTTTGATGGTTTTGTCGACCGCTCTTTTTGATCGCGCACCCTTCAAAAACGTGATTTGCCACGGCACCATTTTAGATGAAAATTCACAAAAACTTTCAAAAAGATTACGCAATTACGCCGATCCGTTGGAAATATTTTCAACTATTGGTTCCGACGCCATGCGTTTTTACATGATTTCGCAACCCGTCATGCGTGGTCAAGAATTACGCATTGACAAAGATGGCAAAGCCGTCCGCGATAGTTTACGTTTATCAATAAAACCTCTCATTAACGCTTTTAATTTCTTTTGTCTTTACGCCAATGCCGATGGAATTTTTGCCAATCGCATTGAAGAAAAAAGGGATTTTAAAAATATTC
>JBIIBR010000184.1:0-2796 GCA_044239285.1 Rickettsiales bacterium
CGAGGCAATAAATTATTACAAGCCACAGCCAATAAAAAACAAATTTGAATAATAATAATGAACAAATCGAGGCAAGGACGCTACCGATTATGATGCTTTTTATCATGCCAACTTTTTGACCAAGTGACGGTAAAAATCTTGAAAAAACTACGCCAGCGCCGATTTGCGATACGGTTGAAAGTGAAATTTAAATTTCATTTTTAACATTAGTTTCGAGGCGAAATGAAATCATAACCATCATGATTCCGTAGGCTATTGCCGAAATAAAAATTGAAGAAAAAATTGCCAATAAATCTTGAACTAAAGATAGATTCCAAGTGAAGTTTTGATTATTATCAGTTTTTTTGAGTGGGAGTGGGGCAAAGCCTTCTCCCGTATGGTCATAACTGCGAGATATCCCTCCGTTGTTTCGATAAAAAATTAGCATTAATTTGTAAAAAAATTTTATGAAAATTTACGAATATCAACCAAATGACCAGCAATTGCCGAAGCTCCAGCCATGGCAGGACTCATCAAGTGAGTTCTGCCTCCACGACCTTGGCGACCTTCAAAGTTTCGATTTGAAGTTGAAGCACATCTTTCGCCAACTTCTAATTTATCAGCGTTCATCGCCAAACACATTGAACATCCCGGTTCACGCCATTCAAAGCCCGCCTCGATAAAAATTTTATCCAAACCTTCTTTTTCAGCTTGCTCTTTTACTAATCCAGATCCCGGAACGATCATTGCTAGTTTAATATTTTTGGCGATTTTTTTGCCATTAACAACTTTGGCAACGTCGCGGAAATCTTCAATGCGACCATTGGTGCAAGAGCCGATAAAAACTTTATCGATATAAATTTCTTCCAAAGCCATTCCAGCCTGCAAGCCCATATATTCAAGCGATCGTGCCACTGCTTCTTGCTTTCCTTTATCGGCAAACTCATGCGGAAAAGGCACTTTGGCGGTAATCGGCAAAGCGTCTTCAGGGCTTGTGCCCCAAGTTACTTGCGGGGCGATATCTTCAGCGTTAAGATGAATTTCTTTATCATATTTAGCGCCATCATCGGATTTTAAAGTGCTCCAAAAATTAACGGCATCGTCCCAATGTTTGGCTTCTGGAGCCATCGGACGACCCTTGATATATTCAAAAGTAATTTCATCGGGAGCGATTAATCCAGCGCGAGCACCCGCCTCAATTGACATATTGCAAACCGTCATGCGACCTTCCATCGACAGGCTTTTAATCGCCGTTCCCGCATATTCGATTACATATCCCGTAGCGCCCGCCGTGCCGATTTTACCGATAATTGCTAAAATAATATCTTTCGCCGTGACGCCATTTCCAAGCTTGCCATCGACTTTTACTAAAAAGTTTTTGGCTCTTTTTTGAATTAAAGTTTGCGTTGCTAAAACATGTTCAACTTCAGAAGTGCCGATGCCGAAAGCCAAGGCGCCAAAGGCGCCGTGCGTTGAGGTGTGGCTATCTCCGCAAACAATTACCATTCCTGGTTGGGTAAAACCTTGCTCGGGACCTACAATATGAACAACTCCTTGTTTTTTATTGTCGAGATCAAAATATTGAATTTCAAAATCACGGCAATTTTGTTCGAGAGTTTCAACTTGAATTCTTGAGGTTTCATCTTTGATTCCGCGCGTGCCGTTATGGCGGTCGGCGCTAGTGGTGGGAACGTTGTGATCAGCCACCGCTAAATGCGATTTTTTGTGTCTGGGCTGGCGATTAGCAATTCTTAAACCTTCAAAAGCTTGCGGAGAAGTAACTTCGTGAATGAGTTGGCGATCAACGTAAATAAGGCTGGAAGAGCCATCATCATCGACTAAATGTAAGTCCCAAATTTTGTCATATAAAGTTTTCGGCATGTCTTTAAATTTATGTTTGTAATAATTAAAAATTAAGTGATTTTAAAAAATATATAGAAATAAAATTAAAATCAATTTCAATTATTCATTTACAAAAATAATTTCACCCAAACATTGTTTTAAAATAAATTTCGTAAATTTAGAATTAATAAATTAAGTTTCCAATCCTGTTAAAATTTATTTTTAAATTAATAAATCCCTAAAATCTAGTTTTTTTTTGATCTCGCTCACTCGCATCATTACGATCTCTCTGTCTAATTTGCGCATTAGGATTAGGTTGAGCAAATTGAGTCATATTTTGTGTTGGATTTGAATCCGTTTGCGCAGTTATTTGAGCAAAATTTGTTGAAACACTTAATTGCTGTCTAATAACTGAATTTGGGGCTTTAGCTTGTTCTTTGTAAGCTTGATATGCTTCATATTGATTTGTTAAAAACTCTAAATGTTTCTTAGTTAACAATCCTGAATATATTGAATCAAATCTATTATTTGTTTTACCATAAGTTATTTGATTTTCTGCCGATTCTTTATAATTTTTAATTGTATCTATTGTTGCGTTAACAAGATATTCTTCTAAATTTTCATTACCTATATCCATAAATTCTTTATATTTTGTTTCTAATAATTTTTTGTGAGATTCAAAAATGGCTTCACCACATTCTTTTTTAAAATCAGAATTAACTTCTTGCATTATTTCTGTATATTTCTGTTGAAGAGATTCTTTAGAAAATTGATCCACAGAGCTCGTTAAAATTGCTGGAATTGAAGAGAAAGCTCCTCCTTCTCCAACAATTGATAAATCGCCGAATTTATTTCCTGGTATATTATATGCTTCTGCCCAATTAATCGTCTCCATAAGATTATCCTGAGGACCCATTCCAGCGCTAGCTTCAGTCCAAGAACCCGCTCCCGCTCCCGCTCCAGCTTCAGCCAACG
>JBIIBR010000185.1:0-2790 GCA_044239285.1 Rickettsiales bacterium
TGTTAACCGTTGTGCCAGAAATTGCAGCGACGATGGAAGGTGCTCCAAACATGGTGGCAATTCCTGCCGCCACACCAATCATCAAACCCCATGAAACTTTTCCGGAGAAAAAGCCAATTCCCGTAGCAATAATGGCAAAGGCTGCGAATGTTTTACCCGCACTTCCTGTTACAATTCTAAAAGCATTACAAATTGATTTTGAGAAGGTGTTGCTTGAGGTGCTGGAATATGTTAATTCTCCACCCGCTTCTCCAGCTAAACTAGCCTTGTGCATAGCACAATAAGTTGCACATTGTGATTTACATTCAGCGGTAGTGGGAGTAATAGTACCGGGGCTAGCAGAAGTAGTAATGGATCCTAATCGAGAAGTGGCTCCAGATTTTTGGGTTGCAAAAAAAACATACAGGGTGCTTGTTCCTCCACAAGTATTGGAGCATGGAATGTTAGTTGTTAAACAACCCGCTTGATTTAGCGGAAAAGTTACATCAACAGCCCAACCCTCAACGCTAATCAAGAAAAATATTGAGAAATAAAATGTAAAGAAAGGCTTTTTTAAAAAATTCATTAGATAATCAATTTAAATTTATGTTTAAATTTAAAATTATCTCAATCTTTAGTTAATTCCATTAAAAAATTAAAAAATAGCCATTACTAGTTTTTTTTAACAAAAACAACACAATAATTGATCGATAAATCTGCGCTCAAAGACCAGTGATCTTTGATTAAATTATAAGAAAAACCTTGGATTTTTTTTAGTTGAATTTGCTGATTTTTAGCAATATTTTCAATTTCCGAAGGCTTTAAGAACTTACGCCAATCATGGGTTCCGATTGGTAACCATCGTAAAATATATTCGACTCCAAATTTTGCCATTAATAATGATTTTGCGGTGCGATTTAAAGTGGCGACAAAAAGTAAGCCATTCGGCTTCACTAATTTTGCACAAGCTTCAATAAATTTTTCAACATCCGCCACATGTTCAATAATTTCTAGGGCTAAAACCACATCGAATTGTTGATTTTTTGAAGCCAATTCTTCAGCACTGGTGCATTGATAATCAATTTTTAATCCTGATTTTTCCCCGTGAATTTTAGCAACATTAATATTTTTTTGCGAGGCATCAATGGCGGTTAAATCCGCCCCAAGTCGCGAAATTGGTTCAGCAACTAACCCTCCCCCACAGCCAATATCAAGGATTTTCAGCCCCGTAAATGGTGTTAATAATTTTTCATCACGCACAAAAAATTTACAAATTTCTTGCTTAAAAAAACTTAAACGAATTGGATTAAATTTATGCAAAGGCTTGAATTTACCGCTTGCATCCCACCATTCATCGGCAATTTTTGAAAATTTTTCAACTTCATTTTCGTCAATCGTGGTCATAATTATTTTTTCTTTGGTTTGCTGTTAGAGTTACTATTGGGTAATTTTTCGATATCAATTTTTTCAAAATTTTCGATATCGCGCATCCAATCTTGTTTAACTTTTACGAATAAAAATAAATGGACTTTAGCGCCCGCGATTTCAGCAATATCAAGCCTCGAATCTTGTCCTAGTTTTTTAATCATCTCACCTTTTTTACCAACAATTATTGATTTTTGACTATCTTTTAACACAAAAATTGTTTGATGAATTTTGATTTCACCATTATTTAAAATTTCGTAACTATCGGTTTTTACAGCGATTGAATAAGGCAATTCTTTGTGAAGATTTAAAAATAATTTTTCACGCGTAATTTCGCTGGCGATGAAACGCATTGGGGCGTCGGTTATTTGTTCTTCATCATAAATCCAGGTTGGATTTTGACATTTTTCGCACAAAAAATTTTTAAGTTTTTCAACGCCATCATTTTGCAAAGCCGAAATTGGAATAATGTCTACAAAGCCAAGATTGGAAATGATCGCGAAGGTTTCGAGCATTTTCGATTTTTTTACCAAATCAATTTTATTGATTACAATTGTAATTGGTAAATTTTCTTTTTTTAAATCACTTAAAATACGTAAATTTTCTTGATTGGCACCACTTTCGGCGTCAATTATAAAACAAATTTGATCTGACTCGCGAAGTGCTTGCCAAGCCGATTTAACAATAACTCTTTCTAAAATTTTATCATCGCGCGGAATAAAAATTCCCGGAGTGTCGATTAAAATAATTTGCGTTTCTTTTTCAATCGCAATGGCACGAATCGAGTTGCGCGTGGTTTGCACTTTCGGCGAAACAATCGATAATTTTTGTCCTAAAAGCGCGTTAGTTAACGTTGATTTTCCAGCATTCGGAGCCCCGACTATGGCGATTATTCCGTGTTTTTTTAAATTTTCGTCAATCATTTATTTTTGAATTGAATTAGCTAGTTCATGAGCAATGGTAAAAGCCATTTCAATACTTTGCGATGAGTTTAAACGTGGATCGCAATGAGTGTGATAACGATCGCTTAAATTTAGTTCAGAAATTTGTTGATTGCCACCAAGACATTCGGTGACATCTTGTCCCGTAAGTTCAAAATGCACTCCGCCGGCAATTGAACCGATTTCATGATGAATTTGAAAAAAGCTTTTAACTTCACTCAAAATATCTTCAAATTTACGCGTTTTAAAACCGTTTGAAGACTTGATAGTGTTGCCGTGCATCGGATCACAAGACCAAATAACTTTATTGCCATTATTCTTCACCGCTTTGACTAAATTTGGTAAAATTTTATGAATTTGATCCTTGCCCATCCTTGAAATTAAAGTAATGCGACCCTCTTCATTATTGGGATTTAAAATATCGAGAAGCTTCAATAAATCATTG
>JBIIBR010000186.1:0-2788 GCA_044239285.1 Rickettsiales bacterium
AATTGCTAATCATCAAAAAAATCATTCAGAATCTCATGAAAAACATAGTCCGCTTGATCAATTTAAAATCACCGAAATCGTCCCACTTCATGTTGGAAAGGTTAATTTAAGCTTCACCAATTCCGCCCTTTATATGGTAATCGCCACCGCTTTAATTATCATATTCATGCTTAGAGCTACCAGTCGAAAACTTCTAATTCCATCACGAACGCAAGTTATCGCTGAATCGGTTTATAATTTTATTGATAACTTAATCGAAGGAAGCATTGGTCATGAAGGCAAAAAATTCTTTCCATTAATTTTTAGTCTTTTCACTTTCATTTTATTGTGCAATTGCCTCGGCATGACACCTTACAGTTTCACGTCAACAAGTCAGATTGCGGTTACTTTATCATTGGCACTTATTTGTTTTTTTACCATCACTCTTTATGCCATAATTCGTAATGGCATCGGCGGTTTCATTCACATGTTTTTGCCAAGTGGCGTCCCGTTATGGATGGCTCCATTAATTTTCATCATCGAGTTTTTTTCATTTTTAATTCGCCCCGTCACTTTATCAGTGCGACTTTTTGCTAATATGGTGGCAGGTCACGTTTTGTTAAAAGTCATCGCTGGTTTCGTTATTTCACTCGGACTTTTTGGAATATTTCCATTGGCATTTAGCGTTATTATGACAGGCTTTGAACTCTTTGTTGCAGTGCTTCAAGCCTATATTTTTGCAATCTTAGTTTGCGCTTATTTGGGTGAAACCATGAAAGCGCATTAAGATTATTACGGAATTTGACGTTCGCTCATTTGTCAAATAATTTTCCCTTATCTATGGGGTTAATGAGTAAATTTTATTAACTTTAAACTACTTTAATTATGGAAATGCTTGCATTAAAATTTATCGGTATCGGCTTATTATCAATCGCTATGGCGGGTTCTGCCATCGCTATCGGAAACATCTTCGGATCTTTTTTCAATAGCATTGCGCGCAATCCTTCAGCCGCTCCAAAAATCGAAAAATATATTTACATTGCAGTTGGTTTAGCCGAAGCAATCGGAATTTTTGCCGTTCTTTTGGCGTTCTTGGTTTTATTTACCAACTAATTTTTTCATCACCACAAAGCCCAAACTTTAAATTATTTTAAATAAATTATGCCTCAACTTGATTTTATACATTATCCATCACAAATATTTTGGTTTGTATTATGTTTTATAGTGCTTTATTTATCAACGCATTTTGTTATTCTTCCACGGATTCGTGCAATAATTTCTAGGCGTCACGATTTAATCGAAAACGACAAAAGCCTTGCTGAAGAGATCGAAAAACAAATCGAATTAGTTAATAATGAGGCACAAGAAAATTTGCAAAAAGCCAATCGCGAATATTTGAAAAAAATTGAAGAAATCACCAAAGAATCGCACCAACAACGCGACAAATCAATGGCGGAATTAAAAAACAAAATTGAATTAAAAGTTAAAGAATCTCGTAGCGAAATTAAAAAATTCGTCGACAATTCCAAAATCTCAAATTCATCAATTATTCAAAATTTGACTCAAATTATTAAAAACAAAATTACAAATTAAAATGTTTAACGAAAAATTCTGGTTAGCAATTGCCTTTTTCTCATTCCTTGGTTTATTAATTAAGTTTGTTTTTCCCAAAATTGCCAAAAATCTCGATGCCCAATCTAAAAAAATCGCCGAAGATATTTTAGAAGCAAAAAAACTCCGCGAAGGCGCTCAAAAACTACTTGAAGAAGCTCAAGTTTTTCATAAACATTCAATAGAGCATTCGCAAAAAATTATAACCGACGCCATCGAGGAAGCCAAAAAAATTGAAATTAATTCCAAAAAATCTTTGGAAGATCAAATTAAAAAAGTGAGCGACATCGCCATGGAGCGCTTGAAATCAGAGGAAGAATCGGCAATTCGTCAAGTTAAAATTAATATTATCAATGAAGCGATTGAACAATTTTCAACAATTAAATTTAAAGATGACGAACAAAATAAAATTATTGAAAAAGCCCTCGAAAAAATTTCCAAAATTCAATAATTTTAATCAATTTGCACTATGAAATTCGCTCTTTCAACCCTCAAAGAATTTTTAGAAACGCAAGCTTCTCTTGATGAAATTTGCAAGACTCTCACCAAAATTGGTTTGGAAGTTGAAAATTGCGAAGATAAAGCCAAAAATTTGGCAGATTTTTCAGTCGCCAAAATCATCGAAGCCAAGCCTCACGAAAATTCTAACAAATTAAAAATTTGCTTGGTCGAAACCAGCGATAGCAAAGTTCCATTGCAAATAATTTGCGGAGCTTCAAACGCTCGCGCAGGAATCAAAGTGGCTTACGCCCCAATCAATTCAACCATTCCAAGCAATGGCATGATTATCAAAAAAGCCAAAATCGCTGGGGTTGAAAGTAATGGCATGTTGTGTTCAGCTCGCGAATTATCTTTGGGCAATGAAGATGCGGGGATTATTGAAATCGACGAAAAATTTGCAATTGGCACCAAAATTTCCGAAGTTTTTGGCATTAATGATGCAATAATCGAAATTAACATAACGCCTAATCGTGGCGATTGCCTAGGCGTCTTTGGCATTGCCTGCGATTTATCGGCAACCAAAATTGGCATCTTAAAAACTCCAAAAATTACCAAAATTGCCGGTAATTTTAAATTTGATTTAGCGGTTTCAAATCAAAATCCACAAGCCTGCCCAGCAATTTCTTTTCGTGTTTTAAAAAATATTAAAAATTGCCAATCGCCCGCATGGTTGGTTAAAAAAATTGAAAGTGCGGGG
>JBIIBR010000187.1:0-2778 GCA_044239285.1 Rickettsiales bacterium
TACAGCCTTTCATTTTCTCTGATTTGAGGTTTGACTAAAATAAAAATTAAGAGGTTTATAAAGGACTTCAGCATAACTGGCAAAAACACATTCAGCGAAAGGCAAAAAAAAGGTACCAGGTTACTTTTGATTAAAATTTTAGCTTGTTCAACAGAGATATTTTTAAATACACAATCTTCTAAAAATTTTGGATAATCATAAAAAAAAGGTACCAGGTTACTTTTGATTAAAATTATTCTTCCAATCAAGTAATGATCATACAGCCTTTCATTTTCTCTGATTTGAGGTTTGACTAAAATAAAAATTAAGAGGTTTATAAAGGACTTCAGCATAACTGGCAAAAACACATTCAGCGAAAGGCAATTAAAAAAAAGGTACCAGGTTACTTTTGATTAAAATTATTCTTCCAATATTTTTTTATTAATTTATTATCAACAAAGCCAATTAACCATAAACCCAAAACCCAAAACTAAAATGCCACGCTCACCAAGAGTGGAATATCCACACGCTTTCTACCACGTTATGAATAGGGGTAGAAATAAAGATAATATTTTTCACGATAAATCAGATTTTCAGCTATTTTTAAACATCCTAGGCAAGGCTAGTGTTGAATTTAATGTGATAGTTCATTGTTATTGCTTAATGAGTAATCACTATCATTTGTTACTTGAGACTCCAGATGCAAATTTAAGTAAAGCTATGTGTTTTTTGGGGCGCGAATATGTTAAAAAATATAATCGTAAAAAAGGTTACGATGGCTCTTTATTTAAAAGCAGATATAAATCTATTTTGGTTGATAAAGATTCCTATCTAGCGGATTTAAGTAGATATATTCATCGCAACCCCATTTGCATAGTTGACAATCTTCGAGAATATAAATGGTCAAGCTATCCTTCATATCTAGAGATATCTAAAGTACCTTCATGGCTTGACAAAGAAACAACTCTAAAAATTTTGGGTTGCAAAAATGTTGAATCATATGTTGATTTTGTCGAAACCAATAGAGATAAAGAAATTTATGAAAGGCGAAAAAACATTCCGTCAATTATGGGTTGCGTTGATTTCAAGGAAACTTTTTTAGTAAGAAAGTAATCCGGTACCTTTTTTTCTGACTTTAAGAAAACTTTAACAAAAAAGTAACCTGGTACCTTTTTTTATTAACACGAAAAAATTGTTTCCTTTATCCCCTCTACCCGCTAGCGGGGAGAGGGTTGGGGTGAGGGGTGGAAATATTTTAATAGAGTAAAAAAAATATTGAGGAAAATATTTATAACAAAATCAAGAAATTGTCTTTTGTTAAAATTTTTTTGGAAATTTTTACTTTGATTCGAAATCGTTAATTATCTAAGCTTTTCTGATCCCTTACGATTCTATAAACCTATCTACCGTTAATTTTCTGGGCATGATTAAAGCTAAAGCATTTATAAAACTTTAATGAAGTAGTGGGTGTGGTTTCAAAAATTTAATTCGTGGAAGAGGTAACGGATTAAAGGTGCTGTAAACTAAATTTTGCCTTCGTATATTTTTCTAGCTTCAGTTGCTGAATCTAATCTTCTGTGTATCAAAGATGTCATCGACAAAATATCAAGCGCATCTTGTTCTTCAATTTGCCATTTAATCTTTGGAGCATGAGCAGTGGTATTGCGAAACATGCCAAACAGTCCTTTTACTAAATTCATAAAGCCATTTTGTTCACTTTTTTCATTATCAGTTTTTAAAGAATTTAAAGCGAGATGTGGAATTTTTTCTTTAAAGGAAAACGCCTCTTCAACCAAAGTAACTCCATCAACGGTAAGACCACTTTTATTCCTAATTTTTTCTGCAACGCTTTTTGTGGCTTCAAAAACTGAGTGAAAATAATTGTCAGCAACAAGCTCTTCTTTACAGAATTTTAATATTTCTGGATGAACTTTTCTAACCAATAAATGTTCTTTTAACTTACTAGCTCTTGCATTAGCCTGATTGATGGTTGAAGACTTTTTTGATTCAATTATTTTACCATTATCTTGAAAAGAAAATCCTTCAAAACTGAGAATTTTATTTAATTCATAAATTGTTGAATCGAACCATTCCGCACTGTTATAGTATCTCACGGGATTGAGTGAGTTTTGCAAAAATGCCAAAATATTATTTGAGCATCTGTCTATATTTTGCTTATTAATCAGAGCCGAATTCAATCTTATCCACTTTGTGTTGTGTGCATCAATATCCGCTATATTTGACTCCTTCAGATACTTGGCAATTTGTGAGCCTGTAAATCCATTATTTGTATCGGCTAGTAATTTACAGATCGATTCTATCGTAGCAGATTCCAGTGGTTTTAGTGTTGCCATATTTAATGCGGATTAGTTGTAATTTTTTAATATTTTAGATGTTGTCGAGCGTTGGTGCAACATAAATTTAAGGCGATAAAGGTAATCTTCAAATCTCTGAAGTATTGTAACCCTATTGATAATAATTTTTTGGCGGAAGCGACTGGGGATTACTCGCCCAAGGGCGAGTTGCAGATCACAAGATTTTTGTAAACTCGCAAAGCTCGTTAACAAAAATTACTGCAATTGTACTCGCCTTGCAGGCGAGTTGCAAGTCGCCTTTTTCGCTAAACTCACTTCGTTCGTTAAGCTCAAAGACGGCTTCTTGTGATTCGCAAATCCTCTTAGCGGATTTGCTCACCCTTAAGGGCGCTAACGTTCGCTTCGCTCACTTTCGCGTCCAAATTATAAAAAAACGAATTCGTTTTTTTATAATTTGTCGAACCCAGGTTCTCATCCAAACTCT
>JBIIBR010000188.1:0-2773 GCA_044239285.1 Rickettsiales bacterium
TGCTCAGGCAACACCTTGAAATTTGGTTCCTTTGGTTTAAAAGCTTTAGAGCCTTCTAAGCTGAATTCTAAACAAATAGAGTCAGCTAGAAAAGTAATTACCAGATATATGAAAAGATCTGGAAAATTATGGATAATGGTTTTTCCTCACACTCCTGTAACGCAAAAACCAGCAGAGGTTAGAATGGGAAGTGGTAAAGGAAACGTAGAATACTACATTGCAAAAATTAAACCAGGTAGAATAATATTTGAGATAGACGGAATTGACACTGAATCAGCACAAAATGCTCTTCTTAAAGCGTCTTCAAAGTTACCATTTAAATCAAAAATAATTAATAATTTGTAAAATGAACCAAATAGATAAAAAATCAATGATATCGGAAATATATAATCTTAAAAAAGATTTGCTTTTGCTAAGATTAAGATTAACATCCGGAGATAAAATAATCTTGAAAGATTATAGAGAAAAAAAGAAAAAAGTAGCTATGATTTTTACAACAATTAATAAAAATAAATAAGTATGAAGGCAAAAATTATTAGTATTATTGATTCAAAAACTATAAAAGTTTCATCGAGCATTTTTAAAAAACATGATAAATATGGTAAGTATATAACCATAAACAAAAATTATCTGGTAGAAACCGATGGAAAAAATGTAGAGATTGGTCAAGAAATTGAGCTTGTAAGTTCAAGACCGATATCTAAGAATAAAAAATGGAAAATAAAATAAAAATTTAGAATATTATGATTCAAATGCAAACAAATCTAGTTGTAGCTGATAACTCAGGTGCTAAAACTGCTAGATGTATAAAGGTTCTTGGTGGATCTAAGCACATGATAACTGGAATTGCCGACGTAATAGTTGTCTCCATTACATCTGTAACTCCTGGATCTAAAACCAAAAAAGGTCAGGTTGCAAAAGCTGTTATAGTGAGAACTAAAAGCAAAATAGTAAGACCAGATGGTAGCTTCATTAAATTTGATGATAATGCTGTTGTTTTGGTGGACAAAGAAAATGAACCAATCGCATCAAGGGTTTTTGGTCCAGTTTCTCGTGAAGTTAGACAAAAGAATTTTTTAAAAATAGCGTCGCTAGCATCGGAGGTTTTATAAGCAATGGCAAATAAATTTAAGAAAGGGGATCAAATAATTGTTATATCTGGTTCTGACAAAGGAAAAGTTGGTAAAATAATTTCAATTTTAAATGACAAAGTTATTGTAGAGGGAGTTAGAATGGCTACCATTCATAAAAAACCCACTGGACAACAACTTGGTCAAATTAAAAAAGAAGAAAGATCGATAAACATTTCGAACATTTCACATGTTGAAAATGGAAAGCCGATCAAAATTAAATTTCAGATCAATTTAGATGGGCAAAATAAGCCTATTGGGAAAGATCGTATTTCAAAAAAAACCGGAAAAAAAATTGAATAGAGATGCAAAGTATTACAGAAAAACTATATAAGGACTCGATTCCTGAATTCAAAAGTAAGTTCTCTTACAAAAATGAGATGGCCATTCCAAAATTAAAAATGGTTAGCATAAATGTGGGGATTAAGGCTGTTGACAGCGATAATAAATTGCTTGCTTATTTGCTGAATCAAGTTTCAAATATATCGGGTCAAAAAGCTGTTTTGACTAAGTCAAAAAAAGCCATATCAACCTTTAAACTCAGAAAAGATTTGCCAATCGGCTGTAGAGTTACATTGAGGGGTAAGAAAATGTACCAGTTTTTAGATAAACTAGTTAATATTGCCTTACCAAGAATTAGAGACTTTAGAGGTCTTACTTCTAAAGGATTTAACCAAAGTAATCATTATAGTTTTGGAATAAAAGAACATAATATATTCTTAGAAGTAGATCTTGATAATATATTAAAAATATTTGGTATGAATATTACGATAGTTACAAATGCAAAAAGCAAAGAAGAAACTCTTTTTTTGCTAAAGAAAATAAATTTTCCAATTAAATAAATTATGGCAAAAAAATCATTAATCACAAGAAATGCAAGAAGATTAAAAATCTCATCTAATTGCAAAATAAAAAGAGAAAAATTGAAAAAAATTATAAAAAACGTCAACATTTCATTTGGTGAAAGATTAGTTGCTCAAATCAAGCTTTCAGAAATGAAAAAAGACGGTTCTAAAGTAAGAATTAGAAACAGATGTGCATTAACTGGAAGACCTAGAGGAAACCTTAGGAAATTTGGGATTTCACGTATTGCTGTTAGGGAATTAGCCTCATGGGGTCAAATTCCAGGTTTAATTAAATCAAGTTGGTAAAATATGTCATTCAATCATTCTGTATCGGATCTAGTAGCAACGTTAAAAAACGGATATTTAGCTAAAACTCAAACCGTTTCAATGCCCGTGTCAAAATTAAGAGATAGCATTTTAACTATTTTAAAAGAAGAAGGCTATATTCTTAACTATGCAAAATTTAAAGATGGAGCACATGATCGTTTTAAAATTAGTTTAAAATATCATAATTCAGCTCCAGTTCTCACTGAAATTTCAGTTATATCTAAGCCAGGAAGAAAAATTTATTGCAATTCGAAGGATATACCCTTGGTAAAAAATGGTTTGGGTATGGTTTTGATTTCAACATCTCATGGTGTTCTGCCAGACCATGTAGCTAGAACTAAAAACTTAGGTGGTGAAATTTTATTAAAAATATTTTAAATTTATAAAAAATGTCTCGTATAGGAAAATTACCGATAACAATTCCGGAAACTATTAAAATATCTCTTAATAACAATGAGGTAACTCTTGAAT
>JBIIBR010000189.1:0-2759 GCA_044239285.1 Rickettsiales bacterium
AGCCAATGAAGTTTTTATTCTGCGATCAATTTTTAAACCAAATTCAACGGCTTTTTTGGCGAGCAATCCCGCCCCAATTAAAACTGACGGATTCGAAGTGTTGGTGCATGAAGTTATTGCGCCGATCACAATATCGCCATCAATTATTTCGGTTTTTAATTCAGGAATTTTTACCGCTTCATGATTGGAAATATTCAATTCTTTTTGTAAGATTTCGAAAGATTCTGCCACTTTTTCTAATACAACTTTATCTTGTGGACGCTTAGGACCAGCAAGGCTTGGCACCACTTTAGATAAATCGAGTTCAAGAATTTCACTAAATTGCAATTCTTGATTTGATGATTCAAAAAAAACGCCTTGAGCCTTGGCATAATGCTCGACTAAATCAATATTTTCTTGACTGCGTCCGGTTAAATATAAATAATCGAGAGCGGTTTTGTCGATTGGAAAAATTCCACAAGTTGCCCCATATTCTGGCGCCATATTAGCTATTGTAGCACGATCCGCCAATGATAAATTCGCCACGCCTTCGCCAAAAAATTCGACGAATTTTCCCACTACATTTTTTTTACGCAAAATTTGCGTAATAGTTAAAACCAAATCGGTGGCGGTAATGCCTTCACGTAAATTGCCGAATAATTTAAAACCGATAACTTCAGGAATTAACATGGAAACTGGTTGACCCAACATTGCCGCCTCGGCTTCAATGCCACCAACGCCCCAACCTAAAACCGCCAAACCGTTAATCATCGTGGTATGGCTATCGGTTCCAACTACGGTATCGAAATAAGCAACTTCGTGATTATCCTCTGATTTTGTCCACACAACTTTTGCCAAATTTTCAAGATTAACTTGATGACAAATGCCCGTTCCGGGTGGAACAACACGAAAATTATTAAAAGATTTTTGTGCCCATTTTAAAAATTCATAACGCTCTTTATTTCTTTCATATTCAATATCGACGTTTTTTTCAAAAGCATTTTTGTCGCCATAAAAATCAACTTGAACTGAGTGATCAATTACTAAATCAACCGGAACCAGCGGATTGATTTTTTTTGGATCACCATTCATTTTTTTCACCGCATCGCGCATAGTTGCCAAATCAACAACGGCAGGAACTCCGGTAAAATCTTGCATCAAAACTCGCGCCGGTGAAAATGCAATTTCAATTCTTTTCGATGAATCTTTAACCGATTCAACGATCGCCAAAACATGCTCTTTTAATATTTTTTTGTCAGGATAAGTGCGAACTAAATTTTCTAAGAGAATTCTTAAACTAAAAGGTAAGTTATTAATGTTTATGTTAAATTCTTTAGCTATGTTAGGTAATGAGAAGTATTGATAACTCTTATTACCAACTTTTAAAAGCGATTTTTCAATTGATGAGGTCATAAATTAAATATGATTTGATTAACTTGAAGTTGCCGAAACTAACCAATTTGGATTAGGAGATTTAACATCTTTTTTAAAAGTCCAAACATCGATTATTTCAGAAATTTCATCTTTTTTTCCTTCGATAATTTTTTGCTCTTTATCGGAAATATAATTAATTTGCTTGGAAATTATTTTAACCACAATCGAAGCTTGATTTTCAATTAACATTGCCGATAAAATTTCGACTTTATCAATCGAAATTAAATTGGTTGTAAGCTTGCTCTCTTTGGTTTTGCGGTCTTCAATTGCAGAATTAAAACCTTGGAAAATTTTTTCGGAAAGTAGAATTTTTAAAGTCTCAACATCATCTTTGGAAAAAGCGTTTATGATCATTTCAAACGCCATTTTAGCGCCATTAATAAAAAATTCGTAACTGATATTACAAACTTCAAATATTTTGGTTAAATTTTCTTGAGTTGCTTGATTTAAATTAGCAAATTCTTTTTGCGTAGTTGAGCTTGCTCCAATGATTTTTTCTTCTTGATTACGTGCGGGTGAATTTTGTTGAACTCGATTGAGGATTTCTTCAATTTGCTTCTTTCTTTCGAGTAATTTTTTATGAATTTCGTGCTTTTCCTCCTCGTCAATTTTTCCGAGATTTTTACTAAGCCGATAAAAAATGTAAGCGGTAATAATTGCAAGAATAACTAAATCCATGAATAAGGAAAATGATTTTAAAAATAAGTGGGGCAAACGACGGGTTTCGAACCCGCGACCCCCAGAACCACAACCTGGTGCTCTAACCAACTGAGCTACGTCTGCCATAAAATAAATTCAAAGCGAATATAAGAAATTTGCTTTAATAAACAATAAATTAAAAAGATTTAAAGCCATCAAATTTTAACGAAATTTAAACGCTTTATTCCAAATAAAAGATTGCTTCTAAGATTATAAAAACAATCTAATATTTTGTCAAGAAGGCTAAAAAACATTATTTTACAATTTTTTAATTTCTGCAAGCGCTTTAGCAACCAAATTTTCCCTTGTAACTGATTGGTCTTCCGCAAAAATTCTATGAACAATTTTTTTATGATCATCAGAAAGATGCCCTAGAGCTCCAATTTGACTGATGGCATATGCAATTTTTTCATTTCCTTCATTTTCTTTTTTTTAACCTTCAACACCGGCACCACCATCGCTACCACCAGCTGGAAGACCACCAGCACCACCAGCGCCAGCTGGAGGAGATCCACCAGCTCCGCCTCCATCACCACCAGCGCCAGCACCACCACCAGCTCCGCCAGCACCACCAGCGCCACCACCGGCTGGAGGAGGACCACCAGCTCCGCCAGCACCACCAGCAGGTGGAGGTGGAGGTGATAGAG
>JBIIBR010000017.1:0-11183 GCA_044239285.1 Rickettsiales bacterium
ATTTTATCATGAATTAAGTAATTTATTATAACGCCTCGTCGCTTTTCTCAATCAAAATTTCATTTTGATTTCGAAGACGACTTGCCCCTGGGATTGCGTCGCCTTTGGCTCCTAATCCCGTTTCTCGCTAAAAATAGCCGTTTAGGCTATTTTTAAACGCGAGAAACCCTGATCCCGTTATTTGCTAAAAATAGCCGTTTAGGCTATTTTTTTAACGCAAATAACCTAAAAATAGCCGTTTAGGCTATTTTTAAACGCAAATAACCTAGATTTAAGATTGGAAGCGGTATTTTGATTTTATCATGAATTAAGTAATTTATTATAACGCCTCGTCGCTTTTCTCAATCAAAATTTCATTTTGATTTCGAAGACGACTTGCGGACTGGGACCGCGTCGCCTTCGCTCCTTGTCCCGTTTCTCGCTAAAAATAGCCGTTTAGGCTATTTTTAAACGCGAGAAACCTTCGTCGCGAATGAATCGCGACATTCGCGATGAGATTTAGGTTTTTTTGGATTTATTTCTTGGTAAAAAAATTAAAAATAAAACCAATCCCAAACAATAAATAAAATTCCAATTAGCCATGGTTAAATTGAGGAAATAAAATTGTGGTTCGTCGCATCGAATTGCCTTGGTCGCAAGCATTGCTATTCTAAGTTGTTCGACATCGTCAATATTATCAAAATTTTTAGATGAACATGAATCCGGTCCAGCGAAAATTTTCAATTCAACGCCCGAATGATAAAAGGCAATTCCGGCGTTAATTAAAAAAGTGAAAGCGCATAAAATGACGCCGATTTTTTGATAATTTTTTAATTTTTTTATAAACAAAAAAATTAATGAAATTATAATAATTACAAAAAATGGTTTGCGTTGATGATAGCACAAAATACAAGGTTCGAAGCCAAAAATATATTGCGAAATATAAGCCGAAATTAATGCTAAAAAAGAAGTAAAAAAAGCTAAAAATAAATAATTTTTTGATAAATCTTTTTTAAATTTTTCGAAAATAAATTTTAATTTTTTTGAAAACATTTTTTTTAAAATTATAATGATTTTAAAATCTTTTTTGCTAAATCTTTTCGTAATTCAACCGCGGGTTGATCGAACGGATTAATGTCTTTTGCATAAGCGACAATTATGGTTTCCAAGAACATTTGCATCATCAATCCGGCAATCACTTTTTCATTAACATTATCAATTTCAAAAATGCGAATTGGCAATTTTTTTTGATTTAAAACTTCAATCGTAGTTTGATGTTCAACCTCAAGAATCTTAGAAAGCGTTTTACCGCCGAACAAAGTTTCGCAACCCGCTAAATCTTTAATTTTAAAATCATTTTTGTGATTTTTAGCGATGATAAAATTGAAAAATTTATCACGATTGCCTTCCAAATAAAGTTGCAATTGACTATGTTGGTCAACGGTTCCCATTGAATTTATTGGCGTCGATCCAAACGAATTTTTCCCCAAAGATTCCGCCCATAATTGGCGATACCAATCGGTAAAATTTTTAAAATCATCAACATAAGGCATCACCACATTGTTGATAAAGCCATCTTCGTAAAGTTTTAATTGAATCGCGCAAGAATTAATAATTTCATCGTCATTTAAAAAATTTTCTAAAACTTCTTTGGCGCCATCACGAACTTTAGAAACATCAACTCCCGCTAAGATTGCCGGCAATAATCCCACAATTGAAAAACATGAATAGCGACCACCAATTTGCGTTGGATGATTGGCGATTTTGGCATTAATTTTTGTGGCAATTTTGCCGATGGAATTTTTGGAAGATTCGGTGACAAAAATAAATTGTTCGGCGAAATTTTTAATTTTTTGTTTTTGCATTTCGTTGATAATTATCAAGGCTTGGCAAATGGTTTCGATGGTCTCGCCCGATTTACTAATTACCACAAAAAAACTATTGCGAAAATCGATTTTTTTAATTTGATTATTGATGGTAATTGGATCGATTGATTCAATAAATTCGACTTTTTCTTGAAATTTTAACGAACATAAAGTTTTGCCACCAAGGCTAGAGCCACCAACTCCTAAAATAATAATTTTTTTATAACATTCGGCGATTTTGGCAAGTTTTTTAAACTCATTTAAATCTTTTTTTTGCTGAACAATATTTAATGCTAAAATTTCTGAATTTTTAATTTGTTGGCGTAATTTATTTCCCGCTTCCAAGCATTTTTTAAAATGCGATTTAAATTTTTCAGCGCTCGGAATATTTTTAAAACTTTGAGAATAAATTTTATCTTTGGTCATAATTTTTTGAAAAAAATTTTATTAGTTGCAATAGTTCTAATTTGATTATAATGTTATCTTGATTTTTATTTTATTTTTTTGTTAAAATCAAAAAATAAAATTTAATTTTTATCACGGCTAGGTAGCAAAGTGGTAATGCAGAAGCCTGCAAAGCTTCTATGCGCCGGTTCGATTCCGGCCCTGGCCTCCAATTCCAAAATCAATTATTTTCTCTTTGTAATTTTCGGATCACGTAAATAAAGTGGTAAAATATCTTGTGAATCTTTATTTTGCAAAAACTTTTTTTGTCCATAAATCGCCACATCATAAGCTAAAATTACATCATCTTGATTCGATTTTAACGAATGTTTATCAAAAATTTTATTGGCTGAACCGCATAAAAATTCATCTTCTTTGATTGTGGATAAAATGTCATCAACATTACTAATCATTGGTTGCAAAACTTCTTCAAAATTATTTTCTATTACATATTTTGCATAATAAATTTCAGTGCTATTGGCTTGAATTGCTGCATTAATTTTTTCATGATTTTTTGAATATTTATCTGCCAAAACTTCGCAACAATTAACCGTTAAAACTGGTTTTTGCGTAGTTATTTTTATAATTTTTAAAACCGCCAAGGCAACTCGGATGCCAGTGTAACTGCCTGGACCTTGAGTTCCAATGATTAAATCCAAATCGTTAAAAGTAATTTTATTGGCATCGAGTAAATTTTTTATCTCTACCACCAACATTTCCGAATGTTTAGCTTCTTGCAAATAATTTTTTTCTCCTAAAATTTTTTTATCATTAAGGAGGGCAATTGACATTGAAGAGGTTGAGCAATCGAAAGCCAGGGTGAGCATTAGTTTAAAACCGTTTTTGAACTTGGAATATCTAAAGAAAAATTAGGAATCTTAACTTCAAAAATTTCCTTATTTTCAATTTTTTCAAGGCGATATTTTCCCGACATTATTCCTGAAGGATATTTTAAATGAAGACCGCTAGAATATTGATAAACGCCATTCGCTACGATCAGAGGCATTTCGCCGACCACACCTTCGCCTTCAATTTCTTGAACATTGCCACATTCATCAATGATGCGCCAATAGCGCGATAATAATTTGACATCTTTGAGGCTTTTATTTTTAATGCGAATGTGATAGGCCCAAATAAATAAATCACCTAATTGACTTGCTTTTCTGTCGATAAATTCAGGCCAAACGCTAACTTCGATGTTGTTGGTAATTGCCACGTAAGGCTTTTGTTGCAGGAGTTCGTTGGCAATTAAAAATTCATTGGCGGATTTAAAAATTTGAGAAAAACTTTTCATTTTTAGAATGTGATTGTGGATTCAAAATAAAATAAATTATTAAGAATAATTTAACAATTACATTCTTTCTGTCAAGTCAACAACTCTTATCAATTCTTTTAGATCAATCATTCCCGTTACAACTTTTTCCAAGCCATCTTCAACCATTGGAATAAAGCCGGTACTCAATGCGTATTTAAGCATGTCTTTGCGGGTTTGCCCTTGAACAACCATTTCGTCAAGTTCGCGATCGAAAGGTAAAATTTCAGAAATCGCAGTTCGACCCTTATAGCCACCCGAGCATTTATCGCATCCAACCGCTCTATAAAGTTTAGTAACAGCAGCATATCGATTTCCGAGTAATTTTCTTTCATGATCTTCGATCGGAGCTTCTTTTTTACAATTGTTACATAATTTTCGTGCCAGCCTTTGGGCAATAATTCCAATCAACGAACCCGCCATTAAATAATTCGGAACTCCAATATTCATCAAACGTGGAATGGCACTTAAAGCGTCGTTGGTATGAAGAGAACTGTATACTTGGTGACCCGTCATCGCCGCTTGAATGGCGGTTATCGCCGTTTCTTTATCACGAATCTCACCGACTAGAATTACGTCGGGATCTTGACGCAAAATCGCTTTAATTCCCGTCGCGAAATCCATCCCAATATCGCTTTTAATATTCGATTGACGAATCAGTGGAATGTGATACTCGACCGGATCTTCGAGTGTCATAATATTTTTATCGATCGAGTTGATGTAGTTTAAAACGGTGTAAAGAGTAGTGGTTTTACCTGAACCCGTAGGACCAGTAAGAATTATAACTCCCTCGGGACGTTTAACAATCTTCTTTAAAATTTCAATGCAATGATCGGAAAAACCTAATTTATCGAGAGTCATCACCGATTGTTTTTCATCGAGAATACGCATAACGATATTTTCGCCATTAATGGTTGGTTGAGTTGACACACGAAAATCGATTTTTCTTCCCAAAATTTCGGATTCGATACGACCATCTTGAGGCTTTCTAGTTTCGGCGATATTCATTCCCGACATAATTTTAATACGCACCGCAATAGCTGACCAGTAGTCTTTATGCACACTTCGAATTTGTACCATTTTGCCATCGATACGATAACGAACACGCAAAAATTTCTCTTCAGGTTCAAAGTGTAAATCTGATGCGCCATGGTGAACGGCATCGTTTAAAACCGCATCAACTAAACGCACCATCGGACTTTTATAATCTCCGCGTAATTGCGTTTCATCATTCATTTTGGCGGCTCCGCCACTTTCAATTTCTTTCAAAATACCTTCGATTGACATCTCGTAATCGTAATATTGATCGATAGATTGCATTATCTCGGTTTCGGAAACGAAAACTGGATCGATTCTAAAATTTGGTGGAAAGAATCGACGCATTTGATCGATGGCAATAATGTCGAAAATATCGACCATTGCTACTAAAATCGAGTCCGCCGTGTATGAAATTGGAATTAATTTATTGTGAACGGCAAAATCTTTGGGAATTTTTTTAACTAATTTAGAATCAACAATCGAAGCTTTTAAATCGAACTTTTTCATGCCCGATGATTCGTTTAAAATTTCGCCCAAAGCCCCTTCGGAGACGAAACCCATATCGACCAAAATAACGCCTAAACTTCGAGTATTTCCAACTCTTTCACGTTCTTTTAAAGCGATATTTAATTGATCTTCAGAAATAACTTTTTTGTCCAACAATTTACTACCAATATCTGCACCAGAAGAGATTGGCATTTGTTGTGTATTTTGAATAGTTTTGTTATCAATATTTGATTTCATTATCGAATAAAAAATTGGTTTTTTTAAATTTGATATTGTTAGAGTCCAAAGTCAATAATTTAAAATTTTTTATATCATATTTTTTTAAATTAATTAATTTTATTACAATTTTTCTCAATTTTATTTACTTTAATTTTAAATTCATGTCCGTAGTTGTTAGATTTGCACCATCGCCAACTGGCTATCTCCATATTGGCGGAGCCCGTACCGCTTTATTCAATTATTTATTCGCTAAAAATAATTCTGGAAAATTTTTATTGCGAATCGAAGATACCGACAAAGAGCGTTCGACTACTCATGCTATCGATGCAATTTTGCAAGGGCTTGACTGGCTTGGCTTGAAGCATGATGGCAATTATATTTTGCAATCAAAAAATATTGCTCGACATGCTGAAATTGCTAATCAACTTCTTGAAAAAAATCAAGCTTATCTTTGTTATACTTCCGCCGAAGAGCTCGAAGAAATGCGTCAAAATGCCGAAAAAAACGGACAAGTTTTTCGTTTTAAAAGTCCGTGGCGCGATAAAACAATGTCGCAATCCTCAAGCGTCAAACCCGTAATTCGTCTCAAGGCTCCGCTCGAAGGTTCGACGATTATTGAAGATTTAGTTCAAGGCAAAACCGAAGTTAAAAATAATGAATTAGATGATTTAGTTTTGCTCAGAAGCGATGGTTCGCCAACTTACATGCTAGCGGTTGTAGTTGATGATCATGATATGGAAATTTCTCATATTATTCGAGGCGACGATCATTTCACCAACGGCTTTCGTCAAAAAATTATTTATCAAGCGATGGGTTGGAATATTCCGCAATTTGCTCATATTCCTTTGATTCACGGTGCCGACGGTGCCAAAATGTCGAAACGTCACGGCGCAACTTCGGTGATTGAATATAAAAATCTTGGCTACGTCCCCGAAGCCGTTCGCAATTATCTTTTAAGACTTGGTTGGTCGCATGGCAATGATGAAATTATTTCCGACGAACAAGCTATCGCTTTATTCAATTTATCTAGCATTGGCAAGTCTCCATCGCGTTTTGATTTTGCTAAATTAAATCATCTTAACAAACATTATATAAAAAATAGAAGTAATGATGATTTGATAGTTTTAGTAAATGATTATTTAAAACACCAAATTTCTAGTGAAAATCATCAAAAATTCTCAAAAATAATTAATTTTTCAAAAGAAAAAGTTGAATTAATTCCGCAATTGGCAAAAATTTGCGAAATTTATCAAGAAGATTTTCGTGAAAAAATTAATGAAATTGATCAAAAAATTATTGATGAAAAAAAATTATTATTGCAAAATATAAAAGATTCTCTCTTGCAAATTCAAGACTGGAATCATGATTCAATTAAAAATAATTTTGACGATTTTTGTCAAAAAAATACTTTAAAAATTAAAGATTTTGGTCCTGCTTTAAGAATTGCTTTAACTTTTTCTTCGGCATCGGCGGGCGGAATTTTTGACGTCGTTGAACTTCTTGGAAAAAACGAAACGATTTCGAGAATAAATCTTGTGCTTTAATTTTAGTAAATTAAAACTTTTTAAAATATTAATCGATTTAAAAATTATGAAAAAAATTTTCGCCTTACTCAGTATTTTTTTATTTACAATTTCTTCCGCGAACGCTGGGATTCTTAGTCCATTCGCCAGCACTTACGCAACAATCGAATTAGGAAAATCAGTTTTATCTCATCAATCAATCAATTCTAAGTTTGAAAATAGTAATGATTTTTTTGAAAATTTAAGACAATTTGAAGACATCGCTTTGGGTGCTCATATTCGCTTCGGACTCTTTGGTGTCAATGTTAATTGGTCGCAAACTTCATTAAAAAATAATCGAGTTAATGGTTATAATTCTTTAGAGTCGCAAGCCAAATATAAATCTGACCAAATTAATACTACCGCATTATTCTTTTTGCCAATTATTCCAACTCGCGCCGAACTGTTTGTTGAGGCTGGAGTTGTTGACATTGGAAGTAAGCTTCATTATACTCCAACTGGCGGAACAAGAGTTCAACGTAAAGGTCATGAAACCATTGGTCTTTACGGAATTGGCGCTCAAGTTTCGCCTTTAGGTGGCGATTTTATTCGTTTATCAGCCCAAAGATATATGGGAAAAATTGGATTACTCGACACGCAATACACAACGTTTCGTCTCGGTTATCTTAAATCATTCTAGATATCTTTTAATTTTTTGGAAAGCCTTCCTGAATTTTATCTCAACTTTACAATGCCTAATAATTTCTTGTTCACTTCGGAATCAGTTTCTGAAGGTCACCCCGACAAGGTTTGTGATCAAATTTCCGACAGTTTGGTTGATGCCTATTTATCAAAAGATAATCAATCGCGACTGGCAATTGAAACTTTTGCCACTACTAATCGCGTAATTATTGGAGGCGAAATTCGCGCTCCCGAAATTGCAAAAAATGACGTCGAAAATATTATTCGCCAAACCATTAAAGATATTGGTTACGAGCAAAAAGGTTTTAATTGGAAAAATCTCGAAATAACTAATTTAATTCATGGTCAATCACCCGACATTGCGATGGGAGTTGATGCCAACGCCGATAAAGATGAAGGGGCGGGCGACCAAGGAATTATGTTTGGTTTTGCTTGCGACGAAACTTCAGAATTAATGCCGGCGCCGATTTTTTACGCTCATCGTATTTTGCATAATATTATGGATGCAGTTCGCTCTAAGCAAATTCCCAATCTCGGACCTGACGCTAAAAGTCAAGTAACGCTAAAATATGAAAATGGCAAACCGGTTGGCGCGGAAACAATTTTAGTTTCGATTCAACATCCCGAAGATTTTACGCAACAAAATGTTCGCGACATAATTCAGCCAATTGTTAAGAAATCAATTCCTGAGGGTTGGATGTGCGCAGATAAAAAATTTCTGGTTAATCCAACTGGTAAATTTGTAATCGGTGGACCTGATGGCGATGCGGGTTTGACGGGTCGTAAAATTATTGTTGATACCTACGGCGGAGCCTCTCCGCACGGTGGCGGAGCTTTTTCGGGAAAAGATCCAACTAAAGTCGATCGTTCGGCGGCCTACATGGCGAGATATTTGGCAAAAAATATTGTTTTTGCTGGATTGGCAGAAAAATGCACGATTCAAATCTCCTACGCAATCGGGGTTTCCAAGCCATTATCGCTTTATATCAATACTCATAAAAATGATTTAGTCGGCGAAAAGTTGGTTAAAATTATTAATGAATTGGTTGATTTATCGCCTCGTGGCGTTAGAAATCATTTGCAATTAAATCGTCCAATTTACAAAAGAACTGCGAGCTACGGACATTTCGGTCGCAAGCCCGAAAGTGATGGCGGATTTTCTTGGGAAAAAACTGATTTAGCTGAAAAATTAAAAACATTTTTTTAATGATTTATAATATTTTATTGGTCGGTTTTGGTGGCGCAATTGGTTCAATTTTGCGCTACTTAACCGCTGAATCTTTAACCAGATATTGCAAAATTTTAGCAATATCAATCGGCAAATTTCCAATCGGAACATTTGTTGTTAATATAATTGGTTCTTTGGTTGCCGGCATTTTATATTTTTTTATTATAAAAAATTTTGAAGATTTTTCTCCGCAATTAAAAAATTTTTTATTAGTTGGAATGCTTGGCGGTTTCACAACTTTTTCAGCATTTTCTCTCGATTTTTTTCGCCTCTTTACCTCGGGCAATTACATTCAAGCCTTGATTTATGCGACTTCATCTGTAATATTAGCAATATTAGCACTTTTTTTCGGCTTTTATTCAACCAAATTTATTTTTGCTTAATGCAATCTATCCTAGTAAATCAAGACTTAGCGTCACTTCGTATCGACAAATTGTTATGCAAAAAATTTGATATTTCTTTTTCGCTGGCGCAAAAATTAGTGCGTGAAAAAAAAATTAAAGTTAACGACAAAAAAGCCGACACCAACTACAAAGCTCAAATCGGCGACACGATTTTAATTTTTGTAAATTTGCCTGGGCGCATTGAAAATAATTATTCCAAACCCACAATTTCCAAACAAAAACAACAAAAATTTTGGGATACAAAAATTTTTGAAGATGAAAATATTGTGGTTATCAACAAGCCTTCGGGTCTTGCTTCACAAGGTGGCAGTGGCATTGATATTTCGGTCGATGATTTTATAAATTTGAAAAATTATCAATTAGTTCATCGCCTCGACAAAGACACTAGCGGACTTTTATTAATCGCTAAAAATAATTTAAGTGCCGAATTTTTAACCAATTGTTTTAAAAATAAAACCATTAACAAAACCTACATAGCATTGGTTTACGGACTTGTTAAAAAAGAATCAGGAACCATCGATATTCCTTTGGCGAAAAAAAGAATTGGCATAAGTGAAAAAGTTCAAGCCGATATTGAATTTGGCAAACCCGCCATCACTAAATATAAAGTTTTAAAACATTTTAATGATTTTACCGAGCTTGAATTATCGCCAATCACAGGGCGGACACATCAACTCCGCGTTCATTGCAAAGAAATTGGTCATCCAATTTTAAATGATATGAAATATGGCGGGAAAAAAGTTTTACGCAAAGAAAAATTTCCAAGATTATGCCTTCACGCTTACAAAATAAACATTGAAAATTATTTTGGGAAAACTTTAAATTTACAAACTCCGCGTCCAAATTTTACTTTAAAAATATAATTTTATGATTTAAATTTTTTTTCTTAAGATTAAAATTATTTTATGAAAAAACATCCACCTAAAGCATTTTCATTGATTGAGATTTCGGTAGTTATTTTAATTATCGGCATATTAATTGCGGGCATTTCAACTGGCGTTGATCTTTTTTACGATTCTAAATTAGCAACTGCTCAATCCTTAACCAAAAGTGCTCCAGTTCGAAGAATTGAGGGGTTATTTACGTGGATCGAAGCCACTTCACCCGAAAGTTTTGCCACCACTCCCAAAGATGGTGACCCAATAGGATTGATAAAGGATCTTGGTTTTAAAATGGATAAAGTTAATTTTGTTCAAACGGGTGTCGATGGTTTAAAACCAGTTTACAAACAAGGAAATCTAAATAATTTACCTGCTCTTTATTTTGATGGCTCCAATGATTTTCTTGTCTCGGAAAAATCTTACACTTCTAGCATTTTTTCAAATAGTCAAGTTACGATTTTTGCGGTTATTAATTATGTGGGTCCTAACAACGTTACTGCAGTTTTTTTAAAACATGAAACCGCCCCCTACAGAACTGGCTTAGAAATTAATAATGGAAAAATTCGATTCGATTTTCCTCAAGATAATTACGCTAAAATTGTTGGAATAAATTCCATACATAATAAAAATTTAATTATTACCGCCATTGCTGATAAGGTTAATCAAAAAATATACATTAATTCCACTTTAGAAGCTTCTAATAAAAATACAACAGCAATTAGCTCATCTACGCCTTCACAAATTTATCTTGGTGCGAACACGGGTGGTAGCCTTTATACCAACTTCAACTTTGGCGAATTAATTATTTATGATCGAGCGCTTACCATTAAAGAGATGGATTTGGTTACAAAATATTTATCAAAAAAATGGGGAATAAAAATATAATTCATTTTTAAAAATTAAAATATTATAATCATTTTATAAATTTTAATTTTATAAAATGCCATTCATGAGCTACGAAAATCAAAACCTCAACCCCAATAAATTAGATGATGAAACTTTTGAACCAACTTTAAGACCAAGTTTTTTAAATGATTTTATCGGCCAAGAAAAACTCAAAGAAAATCTAGAAATTTTTTTAAATTCCGCCAAAAGTCGCAAT
>JBIIBR010000018.1:0-11102 GCA_044239285.1 Rickettsiales bacterium
CTGGGAATTTCCTAATTTTTCTGCAATAATTTTATGCTTCAAATCATCAACAGAGCAAATTCCAAAGAGCGAAATTTTAATTAAATTATCTTTTGGTTGCTTAATAGAATGAAATTTGTTTGGATTTTTCTCGAGAAAATCATTCCAAGTTTTAGTGAATAAATATGTTTTGCCAACGCCCCACTCGCCAGATAAGCAGTATATTGCGGGATTTTTTGATTCAAAAAAATTTTTAATTGCGTGGGAAATTTCTTGAAGTGACATTTGATAGGAGCGATTAAATTGTTTTGAATATATCTATAGTTTGCTTAACACATTGAATTTCGTATTTTTTACAATATTTTATGAGGCTATCTTTATTAATTAAAGCAACCCTTCCTCTATATGATTTAACTTCTGCCATGGCGTCCTTGGTAAAGTCTGAGGTGGTTATAAATATGCCTTTATTTTTATTGATTGTGTGTAAAAAATTTTTAATGTCATTTACACTAATATTATTATTATCATATCTCTTAGCTTGGATGTAAATTACTCCGTTAATTCCCAACTCATCTTCAAAAATTTCTCCATCAATTCCACCGTCTCTCACTCTAATTGTTCTGGTAGCTGAAACGCCGTAACCCATTTTCTCAATTAATCTCGAACAAAGGTCTTCAAATTCTTGCCAGCTTAAATTTTTAATTTTATTCAACAATTCATCTTCGAATTGACGATTAAATTGATCAATACTTTCCTCAAGATTCATTTCAAACTCATTTGTGTTCAAAACTTTATCATTTAGGGGATCACTTGAGTTAAGTTGGTTTTTTTCAAATCTATTAACTTGCCAATTGGAAAGATAGTTTGGAGATTTAGTTTTCAAATAAGATTCATCAATAATTAAATTATTTTCATATGAATCCTTTAAAGCTGAGCAACCCAGATCCGTAATTTCATAGAGGGCTTTCTCTGAGGATTTCTTAATATATTCCGCCTTGGTTAAATAAGTAAATGCCCATCCAATTCTGTTTTCAAATATTAAAGTGCCAGAGTTAGATTTTATATCCATTTGATCTTTTGAAATTTTAAGAAGTTTTTCAAGTTCTTGGGTCGCATTTTTTCTGGTCTGAGGAGCTTTTGATATCAACTTTAAAAGAGGATCAAGTATTTCATTAGAAGTGGGTAGCATAAAAAATAATTGATTTAGAATTTTTAAATTAAATTTAAAGGATTTGATAATTAAATAGTAATTTAGGTAAATTAATTGAGCATTATTTTAAGAAATATTTTAAAAACTACAAATAAATTCTAAACAAATTTAAGACATATTTTGAAAATTAGTATTGCAACTCCAGACATAAAAAAAACCCCTTAGTTTTTTACAACTAAGGGGTTTTTATTTGGTCAATGAATATTTTAAATGCCACTCGTAAGCGTGGGCGTTACCGAGTCTCGTTAATCCTCGCCGATTAACTATCATTGGCTTAGTCATTGTTTCACTTGCGAGTTCTAAAATGTGATCGAGTGGTTCCACACCGCTATCGTCACCAAGCCAACAAGTGGCATTAATTTCTATAATTATAAATGAGATAATTTTTGATATGAAAAAAGTTTTAAGAATTTTTAAACGAAAAAAAACCCCTAGTTTTTTACAACTAGGGGTTTTTATTCGGTCAATGAATATTTTAAATGCCACTCGTAAGCGCGGGCGTTACCGAGTCTCGCTAATCTTCTCCGATTAACTATCATTGGCTTAGTCATATGTTTCACTTGCGAGTTCTAAAATGTGATCGAGTGGTTTTAGAAACCACTATCGTCACCAAGCCAACAAGTAGCATTAATTTCTATAATTATAAATGAGATAATTTTTGATATGAAAAAAGTTTTAAGAATTTTTAAACGAAAAAAAACCCCTTAGTTTTTTACAACTAAGGGGTTTTTATTTGGTCAATGAATATTTTAAATGCCACTCGTAAGCTTGGCGATAACCTACTCTCGCTAATCCTAACGATTAACTACCATTGGCGCGTCATATGTTTCACTTGCGAGTTCGGAATGTGATCGAGTGGTTCCACACCGCTATCGTCACCAAGCCAACAAGTGGCATTTGATAGTTAGAAGAATTTTTTCAAAATCTCTGCAGACTTAATATCTACTCAAACAAAATATGTAGGTTTAATACCACACATAGTTTGAAAATTAAGCCAATCGGGCAATTAGTACTGGTTAGCTTAAAGCATTACTGCTCTTACACACCCAGCCTATCAACGTGGTAGTCTTCCACGACCCTAATAGGGAAAATTTGTTTTGAGGGAGGCTTCCCACTTAGATGCTTTCAGCGGTTATCCCGTCCGTACTTAGCTACCCAGCGATGCTCTTGGCAGAACAACTGGAACACCATAGGTACGTCCAACTCGGTCCTCTCGTACTAAAGTCAGCTCCTCTCAATTTTCCAACACCTGCGGCAGATAGGGACCGAACTGTCTCACGACGTTCTGAACCCAGCTCACGTACCACTTTAATCGGCGAACAGCCGAACCCTTGGGACCTTCTTCAGCCCCAGGATGTGATGAGCCGACATCGAGGTGCCAAACGATTCCGTCGATATGAACTCTTGGGAATCATCAGCCTGTTATCCCCGGCGTACCTTTTATCCGTTGAGCGATGGCCCTTCCATACAGAACCACCGGATCACTATGACCGACTTTCGTCTCTGCTCGACTTGTGAGTCTCGCAGTCAGGCAAGCTTATGCCATTACACTCTAAAACTGATTTCCGACCAGTCTGAGCTTACCATTGCGCGCCTCCGTTACTCTTTGGGAGGCGACCGCCCCAGTCAAACTACCCACCATACAGTGTCCTAAGCGTCGATAGAGATGCTCTAGTTAGAAATCAAAAATAAAAAGGGTGGTATTTCAAGGTTGGCTCCACTCAAGCTAGCGCCTGAGCTTCAAAGCCTCCCACCTATCCTACACATTTGATTTTTGAGTTCAGTGTAAAGTTATAGTAAAGGTGCACGGGGTCTTTCCGTCTAACCGCAGGAATACCGCATCTTAACGGCAAATTCAATTTCACTGAGTCTACACTGGAGACAGAGGGGAAGTCGTTACGCCATTCGTGCGGGTCGGAACTTACCCGACAAGGAATTTCGCTACCTTAGGACCGTCATAGTTACGGCCGCCGTTTACTGGGGCTTCGATCAGGTGCTTGCACACCATCAATTAACCTTCCAGCACCGGGCAGGCGTCAGACCATATACATCATCTTATCGATTTAGCATAGCCCTGTGTTTTTGTTAAACAGTCGCTACCCCCATTTATGTGCCACCCTTTTTTGGTTGCCCAAAAAAAGGTCATCCTTTTCCCGAAGTTACGGATGCATTTTGCCTAGTTCCTTCAGTGTAGTTCTCTCAAGCGCCTTGGTATCTTCAACCCATCCACCTGTGTCGGTTTTGGTACGAACTTACGAGGGGGCTATTTCCTGGAAGCAACTACGCTGCATCTTCAATCCATTAAGAAGATACAGAATAGTACGCTCCGTCACTCACCCTCCGGTTCAGGAATATTAACCTGATTGCCATCGACTACGGCTTTCGCCCTCGCCTTAGGATTCGACTAACCCTGCTCAGATTAACTTTAAGCAGGAAACCTTGGATTTTCGGCGAACGAGTTTTTCACTCGTTTTATCGTTACTCATGTCGGCATTCTCACTTGTGATACCTCCAGCAAACCTGACGGTTCACCTTCACAGGCTTACACAACGCTCTGCTACCACTCAGCTGCACAATGCAGTGAGTCCACGTCTTCGGTATATCACTTTAGCCCCGTTACATTTTCGGCGCAAAAAGGCTTATTTAGACCAGTGAGCTATTACGCTTTCTTTAAAGGATGGCTGCTTCTAAGCCAACCTCCTGGTTGTTTTGGCCTCTTCACTTCCTTTCCCACTTAGTGATAATTTAGGGACCTTAGACGGTGGTCTGGGCTGTTTCCCTCTCGACAACGGACCTTAGCACCCGCTGTCTGCCTGCCGCGCTGAACTTGTTGGTATTTGGAGTTTGTTAAGGTTTGGTAAGTCTTTTGGACCCCCTAGCCTTGACAGTGCTCTACCCCCAACAGTAATTACGCGACGCCCTACCTAAATAGATTTCGCAGAGAACCAGCTATATCTAGATTTGTTTAGTCTTTCACCCCTAATCACAGCTCATCACAAACTTTTGCAACAGTTACGTGTTCGGTCCTCCAGTGGGTGTTACCCCACCTTCAACCTGGCCATGACTAGCTCATCTAGTTTCGGGTCTAATTCGCTGTACTAAGTCGCCCTGTTAGGACTCGCTTTCGCTACGCCTCCATCTAATGACTTAAGCTTGCACAACAAAATTAACTCGCCGACCCATTATACAAAAGGTACGCCATCACGGACAAATCCGCTCTGACTGCTTGTAGGCATTCGATTTCAGTATCTATTTCACTCCCCTTATCGGGGTTCTTTTCACCTTTCCCTCACGGTACTAGTTCACTATCGGTCATAAAGGAGTACTTAGGCTTGGATGAACTGGTCCACCCCCGGAATTTAATCCACTTCAGACAGGATTTCACGTGTCCCGCCCTACTCTAGCTTAAAAGTTTGTTTTTACTTATACGGGACTATCACCCACTATGGTCAACGTTTCCAAGTTGTTCTAATTTTCAAACTCTTAAGACTGGCCTGGTCCGCGTTCGCTCGTCACTACTAACGGAGTCTCTATTGATGTCCTTTCCTCTAGGTACTTAGATATTTCAGTTCCCTAGGTATATCCTCTTCAACCTATTTAATTCAGTTGAAGATGCTTTCTAAAAGAAAGCGGGTTCCCCCATTCGGAAATCCTCGGATCAAAGCTTATTGGCAGCTCCCCGAGGCTTATCGCAGCCTGTCACGTCCTTCATCGGCTCTTTATGCCAAGGCATCCATCAAATGCCCTTATTTTGCTTATTTTCCAAATCTATGTGCAGAAATAAATCTACACAATAACATTAGTTTTTGAGTTTAAGATATTAAGCTATCTTGAGATTTTGAATTTATTTGCATTTTCAAATTTTACTTTGAAATATGCGGTATTCTCTAACTATCAAATATTCACGATGTCAAGTTTTTGCGTCTTTCTAAAAAGATTCGCTAAACTTCCTAACTAAACATTTTTGTTTGAAAAATCAAAACAAAATAAAATTTAGAAGGGCGATAATTATGCTGGCAATTTTTTATATGTCAAGCACTTAAATCAAATTTAATTTAAAAGATTTATAATATTTATTTGAAGCTTTGTTTTGAAGGTCTCAATCGCTAAAATTATTTTTAAAAACATCACGGAATCGACAAAATTTAAAATTTTTTTCAAAAAAATATTTTGATTTTTTTCTAAATTCTAATTTTTAATTATTTTCTTTATTTAATTCATAAAAATAATCAACGTTGCAAGCCTCCACGGTAAGGTAATCTTGACATTTTTCATAGGCTGAACAACTAATTAAATCAATATTTTTATCATTAAAACAACGTGATTTTAAAAGTTTTTTATCTTCGCCACTCAGCTTGGAAACCTCTTCTAACAAGCCTTTTGCTTCTTCATTATTTAAATTTAATTCGTCATTATTTATATTTAAATCATTATAAGAAAAATTTTTATCTCCGACCGAAAATCCCTCCGATCCATAGCCTTCAAGCGTTTCCATTGTGCATTTTATTTTTTTACTACATTCCTTTTTAGTAAATTCACGCTCAATTACTTGCAAATCTTCACCAATTTTACAAAGATTTAAATTTTGCATTGCACGCATTTCCTTATTAGGAAGTTTCATTGTTGAGTAAAAAGTTTTGGGCTGGTATTTTTCAAAAAAAATTGTTGCCTCGACTAGGCCCTTAAATTTTTTTGGATCAGAATAATATAATGCATGCTCTCTCTGCTCATTAGTGTTATATAGCCTATGGAATGCCAATAATTTATCGGCATATTGGCATTTGCTTGTAATTTTGGACTCCTTTTCCAAATCGCCATTTAATACTACCAACTCGTTGGCTAAACCATTTTTTACTACCAAAAAAATCTTGTTTTTATTTTTAGTATAAACCAGATATTCACCGTCTTTGACCTTCATAAAAACCTTGTCCCTCGCCCTTCCCTCGCCTTCAAAAAACTGTTCGGCAATAACTTTTTGATCGAAAATAGTTAATATTGTATAATGAAAATATGGCTCTTGAAAGAACTTGTCTCCTCGAAAACATTGTCCTGAAGTTGCGCGATCGCAATTATCTTTCAGCTCAGCCTCAATTAAATATTCGCCTTCAATTTCTTGAAAATTATTTAATTCACCTTTTTTATATTTTTGTAAAGATTCATCGATTTCAATTTTTTCTACCACCTTTGTTTCCAATGCTTTTTCGGTCTTTTTTTCTTCATCTTTTTTTACAACGTAAACTTTTTTTATAATTCTTTTTCGTATAATTTTACGAATTTTTTTCTTCTTTTTTTTAGATTTTTTAGCAATTTTTTTTGAACCAACAATTTGCTCTTTAGCATTATTTCTCTTTGCTTTAGAATCTATTTTTGCCTCCGAAACCCCCTCGGTTTTTATATTTTTTTCTTCCTGAATTATTGAATTTATAGTTTGTTTTAAATCATCTTGAGCCCTCACGGCACAAGACACGAAAAACATAAAAAACATTAATGATATAAATTTAAAATTCTTTTTAATAATTGATAAGAATAGCATAGATCGTTGATAAATAAGGGATTGAAATTGATTTAGATTGAGCGAATTTTACAGCGTTACCAAGGATTGCCTCGACCTCCATCTGCCTGCCCGCTTCAAAATCTAATAACATACTAGTTTTATAAGGTTTCATTTGTTGAGTGGCAATAATATTTTTTTCAATAACATCGGCGGGCAACTCACAATTATCAGCCTTGGCTAATTCACAAATTTCTTTCATAATATTTTTAACCAAATTTAAAGCCAAACCATTGTTTAAAATTTCTGCAGTATTTTTGCCACGAAGTATTACTGAAAGCGGATTAAAGGCACCGTTCCATACTAATTTTTTCCACCTTTCAAAAAGAATTTTATCAGTTATTTCAACTTCAATTCCTGATTTTTCCCACAAATTTGCCAAAAATTCTAACGCATCGGAAGCGACGCCATCATAGGTTCCAATTGTAATTTTCCCATAGGCTTGATGATGAACAACTCCAACCGATTTTCGACTTGAAGCCACAAAAGCAATGGCGCTAATTAATTCATTATTTGGAAAAGATTGGGCAATATTTTTTTCAATATGAATGCCATTTTGTATTAAAATAATTTTAGTTTTGGGTTGTAAAATATTTGTTATTAAACCACAAATATCAATAGTTGGTAAGGATTTTGTCGCAATTAAAATATAATCAAATTCATCATCAATTTCATCAAGATTTTTTATAACTTTATGTGGTGAAAAATGAAAATCGCCAAGATAGCTTTCGATTTTTATACCATTTTTTTTAACAAAATCATAATCTGATCGACACCAAATAGTCACCTTTACGCCTACGCTAGAAAGCTTTGCACCGTAAAAACTTCCAACTGCACCAGCGCCGATTATCAAAACTTTTGTCATAATTTTTTTACAAGATTTTTAGAAATTAATTTTCAAAAACCATTAAAAGAATAATTTTTTTACAAAATCAAGCAAATAAATATAAATAATACCAAATTAACTTAAAATTTTTTTACTTAAGGTTTTTTTTGACATAAATTTTCTATAAGTTTTTAGAAATATTTTATTTTGCTACAATTTTTTTATTTTTAAAAAAAACTATAATAATTTATTGTTTATATTGAAACTTTGCATTCTTATAAAAAAATAACTTTTTCGAAATTCAATAATGAAGTTATTAATTGAGTTTTAACAAAATTTTTTTTTGATAAATATAGAAAAAAGTAATAAATTGCAAGTCGAGACTTCGTAGATAATGGTTTATCTGAAAAAAATTGAGATGTCTAGACTTCAAAATAAGTTAAATTGGCATCATTCCCAATATATTTAATTAAAAATTAAAATCACAATAAAGAAATAATATGTTTTTTCTTAAGAATTTTAAGAATTTTAAAAATTCTATAAAAGACCTAGTAGATTTTGTTCGCAAAGAATTTCTTGCAAAAAGAAAAAAGGACAAATTTTCTATGTATTTTTTAAATGACGAAAGCTTTAAAGCTAAAAATGAAGTATTCTCATTTTTGAAAAAAAATAAATTTAATTCCTAAATTTTCGAGTTAATTTGTTGTTAAAGCGAATTCAAATATTTCAAAATTATTAATCTTACTTGCTGGAATCAAATCTTGCGAAGTGGCGCTAAAAAAACTTTGTAAATTAGTCTGAGAAATTTCATCAAAAAGATGAATTTTTCTTTGATTATCAAGATGCGAGGCCACTTCATCGAAAACTAAAATTGTCGGTTGATTTTTATAACTCGCGGAGATTTTTGCTCGCGCCAAACTGATTGAAATCATGATGGCTTTTTGCTCACCGGTTGATGATTTGGTTGCCGACAGATTTTTATCGCAAAAAATTGCATCAAAATCTGCTCGATGAATTCCAAATTCAGTTTTAAAATTATCTAAATCATTTTGACGATTTAATTTTAATTTTTCACGATAAAAATCCTCTAATGATAGTGATGATTTTTTAGCAATATTACTTTCAACCTCACCCTTAACTTCTAAAAAAGTTTTAGGAAAATTTGATGAAAAAGAGGTAATCGCTTTATTAAAAAAATCAATCGCTTCAATGCGAGCGAAGGCAATAGAAATGCCGATTTCGGCGATATTATTTTCAATAATATTAAGCCATTTTTCACCTTGATTTTGATTGCGATATTTTTGCAAAATTAACAATCTTTCTTTGAGTAATTTTTGATAATCATTAAGACGATTTTGATGAGTCAAATCGATGTCGCACACAATTTTATCAAGATATTCGCGTCTTTGTGATTTGCCTAAAATAAATAATTGCTCAATTTGCGGAGTTAAAATTATAAAATTGATTAAATAATTTTTTAAATCAGATTGACGCTTAGAAACACTTGACTCTCCATTAAATTCATAAGTTTTTTTCTTAGAATTTTTATCAAATTTTACAGCAATTTTTTCTAAAAAATTATGATTTTTTAATTCACAATAAATTGAAAAATTTGTGGCGTCATTTTTTAACATTTCATCATATTCATCGCCACGCAAAGTTGGACTTCGCCCCATTAAAGACAAAGCTTCAAGAGTATTGGTTTTACCAACACCATTGGCTCCACAAAATAAAATTTGATTAGTATTAAATTCAAATTTTTTAGTAGAAAAGTTACGAAAATTATTGAGAACTAATTTTGAAATTGCAGTTTGCATTATTTAAAAATCACAATCAAACTCTGACGGGCATAATTACGTAAACCGAATTCATGTCTTGAGCCTCTATCAAGGCTGGCGACATGCCGTCGCGGAAACGAATAATCAACTCTTCTTTATCGATTTGCGCGATAATATCGAGCAAATAACGCGAATTAAATCCAGTTTCAATTCTCTCGCCCGAATAATTAACGTCAAGCTCTTCAAAAGCTAAAGAATTTTCATCGCTTCCAACTTGTAATGACATTTTGCCATTTTCAACGATTACTTTTACCGAGCGATGTTTATCGCTGGCAACGGTTGAAACGCGGTCAACGCAATCAAAAAATATTTTACGATTAACCAATGCCAAATGCGTATTATTTTTTGGCAAAACTTTATCATAATCAGGAAATTCGCCATCGATTAATTTAGAAATAATGGTTGATTTTTCAGCTATGATTTTAATTTTAGCACGCGAAACCGCTATTTTTATTTTTTTAGCACCTTCAATAATGCGACGAATTTCATTCACCGATTTACGCGGAATAATTATGCCGAAAGGCTTGGTTAAATCAGATTCTAAAAATGATAAAGCCAAACGATGTCCGTCGGTGGCAACGGTTCTGATTTCAATTTTCTCATCTTTTTGGAAAGCTTGAAAGAACAATCCGTTTAGATAATAGCGAGTTTCATCATTGGAAATTGCGAAGCGAGTTTTATCAATCATTTTAGCAATTTTGATTCCATCAACTTCAACTTCTTCACCCATTTCGCCTTCGGATAAAGCTGGGAATTCGCTGGCATCAATGCATGGAAGATTGTATTTTGATTTCCCAGATTTAATTTGTAGATTTAAAGAATTTTCTAATTTTATTAAAATCGCTCCTTCGGGAATTTTGCGTACCACATCAAAAAACATTTGCGCTGGAACCGTAGTTTGCCCAGAATCCTTCATATCGCAATCAAAAGTTGAGGTGATAAGAATATCCATATCGGTTGCCGATAAAGTAACTTTATCATCGCTCACCGCAATTTTTATATTTTGTAAAACTGGTATGGTATTTTTCTTTTCAACCGCGCCGTTAGTGTCGGCAATCGCTTTTAATAAAACTGATTTTTGTACTTCAAACTGCATATTTTAAAATTTTTTTTGTTAAATTTTTAATTGATATTTAATTTTAATTCTTAAATTTTTTAATTCAAAGATTTATGTGAATAAAATTTTGAAAATCATTAAGCCTCGCTTACATTTGGAATAAAATGTGATGCGCTATTTTGCTTTTGATCACTATCATTTCCCGAATTTGTATAATTCTTTCTAATCTCTTTTCCCGCCAACAAATCCTTGATTTCGTCGCCACTTAAAGTTTCATATTCCAATAAACATTTTGCTAATTTTTCAAGATCATTTTTTTTGTCATTAAGAATTTTTTTGGCTTTTTTATATGCTTCATCGACGATTCTTTTGATTTCGGAATCAATTAATTTTCCAGTTTCTTCGGAATAAGCTTTTGAAGAACCGTAAGGCTTCATCGACTCATCTTCGCTAAAATCAACCGTTCCAACTTTATCGCTCAATCCCCATTTTACGACCATGCTTCGCGCCATATTTGTAGCCTGCTCGATATCTGACATTGCTCCCGTAGTAACTTTATCATAACCAAAAATTAATTCTTCGGCCGCGCGACCGCCCATGGCAACAACCAAATCATCATGTAATTTAGCACGAGTAATTGA
>JBIIBR010000191.1:0-2721 GCA_044239285.1 Rickettsiales bacterium
TCACATCATCAATTTCCACTAATTGCTAAATATCGTGGATTGAAAAATAATAAAGGGCAATATTTCGGACCCTTTGTTTATGCTGGAGATGTCAATCGCACCATCGATATTTTGCGTAAAAATTTTCTAATTCGCAATTGCACCGATCAAGAATTTAAATCACGAAAAAAACCATGTTTGGAATATCAAATTAAAAAATGTAGCGCCCCTTGTGTAGGCTTGATTTCTAAGGACGAATATAAGGAAAATGTTAAAAATGCCATAAATGTTTTATGCGGAAAATCGCAAGAAGTTCAAGAAATTTTTCGTCAAAAAATGCAATTTTATAGTGCTAATTTTGAATATGAAAAAGCTTTAATTTATCGTGATAAAATTAAATCTTTAGATGTAATTCAAGCCAAACAAAATATTAATTTTGATAATGCTAAAGATTTTGATTTAATTGTGGCGGTTGAGATTAATGGAAGAGTTTGTATTTATGTTTCTTTTTATCGACTTGGACAAAATTATGGCGCACGACCATATTTTTATGACATTGACGATGGTAAAAATTTAGTCGAATTATTAACGGGATTTATCGGGCAATTTTATTTAAATGAAGCCCCGCCGACCAATGTCGTTATTGGCTTGGAGATTGAAGAAAAAAAATTGATGGAGCAATATTTGTCATCGTTAAATAATCAAAAAAAGGTAGAAATTTTGATTCCAAAACAAGGCGATAAAATGGCTTTAATCAAGGATCATGAAAGGATTGCGATGCAAATTTTGGAGCAAAAAATTTCGCATAATTTAAGCAATAAACAATTGCTTCTCGAAGTTAAAAAAGCTTTTGGTTTAGCGAAAATTCCGCAAAGAATTGAAGTTTATGATAATAGTCATACCGCTTCACAAAATGCGGTTGGAGCCATGATTACAGCTGGTGCGGATGGTTTTATAAAAAGTGGTTATCGCAAATTTAATATTAAAAATAAAAGCGAAATTGATAATGATAAAAAGTTTTTAATTAAAGAGGGAAAAGATGATACCGCGATGCTTGAACAAGTTTTGTTGCGTCGATTTTCAAAATTAAAAACCAATGAATATCCAGATTTAATTATTATTGATGGTGGGCTCGGGCAACTATCTTCGGCTCAAAAAATTTTTAGCGAATTAAATATAAAAATTCCTTTTTTGTGTATGTCGAAAGGCAAAAATCGCAACGCCGGCGAAGAATATTTTCATCAAATTAATAAAGAATCTTTTACTTTGGAAAAAAATTCGCCCTTAATGCATTATTTGCAAAGGTTACGAGATGAAGCACATCGTTTTGCCATAATGACTCATCGCAAAAAGCGCGCTAAGAATTTTTTAATGAATTAAATTTTTTTGCCAGAAATTATTTTAATTTGATATTAGATGGTTGGAGTTAGAGATTAACTAAAATCAGTTTCAAGCTTTATCGCTGGGTTTACGCAGCTGAGTCTCCCGGAGGTTTTTCTTTAGGAGGCGGAGGCGGAGGAGGACTGTTTTTCTGAGAATTTTGTCCAATTTTGTCTTTTATTGCATTTGGAATTTGTTTGGCGCCAGCACGCTTAACCGTATTCAAAGCTCTATCTTGAACTCCCTTAGTAACTTTTTTCACCTGCTCTAGCATTGCGCCGGCAGATTCAGAACTTAATTCGGCACCGCCAACTAATTTTGCAGCAACTGTTGTTATCTTGTCAAAAAATTGCAAAAATACAAACATTATAATTGCCGATTGAAATAAAGTACGAATTTTTGTAGGATTTAAGCTGGTTAACACTGGCATAGCTAAATCAAAAAATTCTAAACCGGAATAATTTGAATATTTTGCAAAATTCAATATACAATAAATACTGGTATCGGAAGGTTTATTTTCTACTCCATTATCCGTATAATTATCACAATTAACTGTTGGTAACATTGAAGAATCATTGAGAATAGGATTAAATCTGGCGGTTCCAATAAACATGTTATCAAAAACTGTTAACATTAAGCCAACATAAGCAAATAAAATCATCGGTTGCAAAATAAATCCAAGCATTTGTTTCCACCAATTTTCGAAAATACCCTTGGTTCTTTCAAACATTGCACAAACAATTGTGAGTGGCGAAACATAGATTAATAAAATTATTGCCATTACTGACATTATGGTGATATGAATTGCTCTCATTACTATTGAAATTAACATAAATCCGTAGGCAAAAGCTGCGAAGAAGAATGTTATTCCAAGCCCGCCAGTTAGAAATCCAGAAAAAATCATTTTAGCTAAATTTGGAGTCGATATTTCTGGGCCGTAACCTAAAGCTCTAGCTATTTTACAATCAAGTGTATCCCAAATTCTTAAATATTTTTTACCCGGAGGATATGATGGATTCAATTCGATATTTGGAATAGTGTCATCAAGGATTGATTGATAATTATATTTTGGGAAATCGCATCCGTCAGTTCCTTTTCCTGATTTTTCGGTTATAGATTGCGGTTGAAAAGTTATGTCAGAAAATTCTGTAGATAAATTTAATATTGAGTCCATAAAAAGTCCTTGCCAAGCGTTACCAAGACAGAAGAAATAGACTAAACCAAATTTCAACAAATAAGTCATTACTGTTTTTTTGTTTATGTAGGCTTCCGGAGTTGCTAATAAAATATTAAAACCAAAAAATACTATTGATAAGATTAATGCAATTTTTATTGGAATACGAAAACGATGTTGAATCTTTT
>JBIIBR010000193.1:0-2719 GCA_044239285.1 Rickettsiales bacterium
TGGTCCCGATGTTGTTAAAACGGTGACTCATGAAACAGTTTCGCAAGAAGATTTAGGCGGAGCGTCGGTTCATGGTTATAAAAGTGGAGTTGCTCATTTAACTTTCAAAAGCGACATCGAAGCGCTTTTACAAACACGACGTTTAATCAATTTTTTACCACTTTCCAATAAATCTGAATTGCCACAAATTCCGGTCGATGATAATTTTGATCGCGTCGATGTTTCGCTTAACACTTTGATTCCAGAAAATCCGAATCAACCTTACGATATGTTAGAGTTGGTTGAAAAAATTCTCGATGAAGGCGATTTTTATGAAATTCAACCAAATTATGCCAAAAATATTATTATTGGTTTCGGCAGAATGGAAGGTCAAACCGTTGGGGTCGTTGCCAACCAGCCTATGCAATTAGCAGGTTGCCTCGATATCAAAGCCAGCGAAAAAGGCGCAAGATTTATTCGTTTTTGTGATGCTTTTAATATTCCAATTTTAACCTTCGTCGACGTTCCAGGATTCTTACCAGGGACAGATCAAGAGCATAATGGAATCATCAAACATGGTGCTAAATTACTTTATGCTTATGGCGAAGCGACAGTGCCAAAAATCACCGTCATCACGCGTAAAGCATATGGCGGAGCCTATATCGTTATGAACTCAAAACATTTATGTGGCGATGTTAATTTTGCGTGGGCGAATGCCGAAATTGCGGTGATGGGGCCCGAAGGTGCGGTTGAAATTATTTTCCGTGAAGACGCTAAAGACCCGACCACCAAGGCTTTGCGAGTGGCAGAATATCGTGAAAAATTTGCCTCGCCTTTTGTGGCGGCTTCACGTGGCTTTGTTGATGAAGTAATTCGTCCGCAAAATACGCGTAAAAGAATTTGCATGTCACTACAAATTTTGAAAAATAAAAAAGTGCAAAAACCTTGGAAAAAACACGATAATTTGCCTTTATAATTTTAGAATCATTAAAATTCTTCAAAGTGTTTTTACGCTATTTTTACATCATAATTTTATTGATTTTTTTGCCAAAAAACGCTTTTTGTCAAAACGCTCCCAAGCTTAGAAGCCTAACGACAGAACGCCCTAGCAAATCCGACAGTATTTACACTTTAAATCGTGGAAAATTTTTATTCGAAACCAGTTTATTGAGCAAAACAAAAGTTAAAAATTCTGATCAAAAAATTTCTACAAAAAGTTTATTTGATTTTAGCACTTTTCGCTATGGAATAAATGATGAAAACGAAATCCAACTTATCACCAATCCGTTAATTTATAGAAAAATTTCTCAACAAAATTCTTCACAAAAATTCGATGGAAATGGCGAAAGTTTTTTACGTTTTAAACATAATTTTTTAGGCAATGATGGCGGAAAACTCGGCTTTTCTTTAACGCCTTTTGTTAAAATAATTCAATCATCACGAAACCAGACTGGAAGCGATCTAAGAGGCGGTTTAATCATGCCATTTCAAGTAAAAATTTTAGATGATTTAACTTTGGGCGGAATGTATCAATTAAATTATTACAAAACGCAAAATAATATTAAAAATAGTCGCTATTTTGCTATCATTAATGCTTATTATTTATCAAAAGACTTAACAACAAAAACTAGTTCCTATTTAGAGTTTTATTCTTTAAAAACTTTTGTTAATAAAAATATGGTGCAAAATTACATCGATTTCGGCGTTAATTATTTGCTTACGGATAACCTAAAACTCGATGTCGGCGCTAATTTTGGCGTTTCAAAAAAAGCTGATGATTTGAATTATTTTTCGGGTTTGGCATATAGGTTTTGAAATTGCTAAAGCAAATTTAGCTTTATATTGAATCGCTTCTGCTACGCATTAAATTTGCTTACGCAAATTTAGCTTAATATTGAATCGCTTCACGGCGAGTAAATCGCCGTATCCGCGATGAATTTTTAGGTTTTTGAGTTTTTGTTTTTTTTGTGAATCTTGCAACGCATACGGGCTAATCACTCCCCCCTTGAGGGGGAGTCGCAGAGCCAACTTGTTGGCGATGCGGAGAGGGGTCAAAATATCCCAGATAATCAATGTTTTCAAGCTAAAGTGGAAAAATTTTTCAAAAAAGGCAATTTCTTGATTTTGTTTTTAATTATCAGATAGAATATTTTTTAGTTTTTATAAGAGAAATCAAGAAATTATCTTTTTTGCTAATAATTTTTTCATATTGAAAAATTAACTTTGAAGCCTTGCAATTTTTGAATAAAAGTGAATAATTTATTCGTCGCTAAATGATCTTTGCTGGCAATCAATTAAGTGCTTACGAAAAATAATTTAAAGAAAAATAAATCATGGTTTTAGCAAATAAATTAAACATCCATAACCAGCTTGATTTAAATAAAGCTGAAGAAAAAATCAGCAAACAAAAAGCTAAAAAACTTTTTGAAAGTGGAGAAATTAATCGCATCGAAGTCGGCACTTTTAAAGGTCTGTCACAAATTCACGCTTATTTATTTGGCGACATTTATGATTTTGCCGGAAAATTACGCGATGTTAATATTGCCAAGGGTAATTTTCGTTTTGCGCCACTGATGTATTTGCCACAATCTCTTGAAAATATTGATGCCATGCCACAAAATAATTTCGAAAAAATTATTGAAAAATATGTGGAAATGAACATCGCTCACCCTTTTCGTGAAGGCAATGGCAGAGCTACTAGAATTTGGCTCGATCTGATCCTAAAAAAAGAACTCAAACA
>JBIIBR010000194.1:0-2708 GCA_044239285.1 Rickettsiales bacterium
GCAAAGCTTGATGCGAATTTTTGCTAATCGAGCATGGTCCTTCATGCACCGATAAGAAGCTTCCAACGCCATGCCCCGTGCCGTGATCATAATTTTTTCCAACATTCCAAAGATGCGAGCGTGCTAGAATATCTAATTGCGCACCACTAGTTCCTCGTGGAAATTTAATGCGAGCCAATGCGATATGACCCTTCAAAACCCGAGTATAATCTTCAATCATTTCGGTGGTTGGTGTTCCAATAGCAATGGTTCGTGTTACATCGGTGGTTCCACAAAAATCATTGCCAAAATATTGCCCGCCTGAATCAAATAAATATAAAGAATTTCCAAAAAATTCTTTGTTGGTTGTTGAGTTGGCGCGATAATGAATTACGGCACCGTTAGCTTCAAAGCCCGAAATCGTTTCAAAACTTGGATAAAGAAAATGATCAGATTTTTGACGCAGTTCCAACAACTTTTCGGATGCCGAAATTTCAGAAATTACTTGCTGTTTTTTTTGCGAATCATCAAGCCAAAATAAAAATTTTAGCAAGGCAATAGCATCTTGATAATGCGACTTTTTCGCTCCAATTATTTCTTGAGAATTTTTAATTGCTTTTAAAATTTCGAGCGGACAATTTTTGTGAAAATATTTAATATTATTTTTTTCAAAAACCTCACAAACCCAATAATTTGTAGTTCTGTTATCGATTTGTATTAATATTTTTTGCGTTGAAAAAATTTTAAAATATTCTTCAAATTTTTCTTTGGAAACTATTTCGATATTTTCTAAATCAATATTTTTAAATCGCTCATCATCACCAAAAATTACCAATTTACCATTTTTAAAAAGTAGCGCTTGACCAAGAAACAAAGGGGTAAATTCAATATCATTACTTCGAATATTTAACAACCAATTTAAATTTTCGGGCTTGGAAATAAAAATCGCATCACTTAAAAAATCTTTTAAAATTTTGGATTTTTTTTGTTGAAAATTTTCGCCAACCAGATTTAGCGGACAAGAAAAAACCGGCGAAGCTTGAATATTAGGTTTATCAATCCAGATTTCATCAATTGGATTTTTTTGTAAAAAAGTAATTTTTGATAAAAAACTTTCGCATTCATCAACAAAATTTTTACTCAATAATTTTGGATCCAAAGCCAAATTTTGCGTTTTATCAACATTGTCTTTAAGCCATGAAATTAAAGACTTCTCGGCGATATTTATAATTTCAAATTCATTTAAATCTAATTGTTGTTTGGCTTGCAAAACATAGCGACCATCGGTAAAAAAATAATTTTTCTTTTGACCAAAAATTATAGTGGCATTGGAGCCGTTAAAACCACAAATAAATTCAATTCTTTTTTGATTTTGCGGAAGATATTCCGAAAAAAATTCATCGGAATTTGGCAATAAAAAATAATCAAAATTATTTTTTATCAAGAAGTCTTTGATTTTTTTCATGAAAATTAATTAATTGTAAAATTTAAATAATTTTTTGTAGAAGTTTTTGGGCTTTTTTCTTAGTTTGTTCTCCGGCTTTAACGCCTAATTCAATCGCCTTTTCCAAAGAAATTTCGCATTTAGAATTGGTTTCAAAAATTTCACTGCCATCATAATCAATAATGGCGGTTTTTAAAATTAATTTCTTATTTTCGATATAGGCGTAAGCTCCGACCGGAGTAGTGCAAGATGCACCTAATTCACGTAAAAAAGCTCTTTCACTTTTAACACAAATTTGCGTTGGTTCGTCATTAATTTTTTGTAAAATTTTTGCTAAATTTTTATCTGTTTTGCGAATTTGTAACGCTAAAGATCCCTGCCCGCCCGACGGCAACATTTTTTCAATATCAAAAACTTCGGTAATTTTATTTTCTTTGCCCAAACGCACCAAACCCGCAACCGCTAAAATTGCACCATCAACTTCATCATTTTCAATTTTATTTAAACGCGTATCAATATTGCCACGAAAATTAACAACTTTTAAATCGGGGCGTTGCTTGAGAATGTAGGCTTTACGTCGAGTTGAAGAAGTTCCAATTACAGAATTTTTCGGTAATTTTTTAAATGAAGAATATTTTTTTGAAACGAAACAATCTCTTGAATCTAGTAACTTGGTGAAAGCGGATATTTCTGTGTCTTCATGAATAATTGGCGGAATATCTTTGGAAGAATGCACCGCGATATCAATTTTATTATTTATTAAAGCCTCTTCGATTTCTTTAATAAATAAACCTTTGCCTCCGATTTCGGCAAGATTTTTATCTTGAATTTTATCTCCAGAAGTTACGATTGGAATAACCTCAATCTTAATTTCTGGAAAAAGTTCAGCGATTAAAAGATGAATTTCGGCGACTTGCGAGAGAGCTAGATTACTAGCTCTAGTGCCAAGTCTGATTTTTTTATTAAAATCATTCATCTTTTAATTACAAATAAATTAACCTTGACGAGCTTTGAAGCGAGGATTTACTTTGTTTATGATATAAAGACGACCTTTTCTACGAACAACTTTGCAGTTTTTGTCTCTTTTTTTAGCAGATTTTATTGAATTATAAATTTTCATCTTAAAAGAAAATAACAGTTTATATAAATATTTAGATTTTTAGAAATTAAAATATTTTCAACCAAAAATAACCAAAATAATTAGTGTAATAATTGAATCTAAATAAACCTAAAAAATTAGGGCGAAAATGATATGTTAAAAAATACAAATGTCAAATTTTATCTA